>NZ_JAJEQM010000009.1 GCF_020687385.1 Hominilimicola fabiformis | reverse complement strand
AACTATATTTTGCCATGAAAAAACCGACCTCCCAATAGTTAGATTTTTGGTCTAACTTTTGGGGGTCGGTTCAAAAACCATCTCGCCTTTTTTATGCCTTAATATCAGCATATCTCTCTTGATTAAGCACATCAAGCATATACTCATACGGAGTACACTTATCTTCCGTAACCATTGAAAAAATTCTCGGATTGCAACCGGAAACAAGCGTCACACCTTGCTCATTCATTTCTACAGGTGATTGCATATTGCGGCTTGCAACATTCCAAAACACCACCTTAGGCAAAGCATATCCGTTCTGTTCAAACTTTTCCTTTGCGTATTCAAAATTTGTAACATCAGAATTTTCCGCACAATAATCAAATTCCATATCCGATATTATATACAATTTTGACGGCATATCTTCAGGCAATGTTTTATTTTTCACCGCCGTACTTAAAACAAGGTCGAACACCGCTTGAATATCGGTATTGGCACATTCCGCAAAAGTTTCGCAATACTTCACTTTTTCATAAATATCCTTACCTTTAATCTCAACAAGTTGCGGATTGCACGAAAAAGTAATAAAGTGATTTTTAAAATCACCGCTGTTTCTTTCCGCAAAATATATTGCGAGTGAAAACGCTACCGAAATCGGTTTCGGAGTTGCACTGCACCAATACATTGAACCCGACGTATCAGCTACAACAACAGCATTCTCATCATTTGTGCAGTCAGCTTGATTATCCCACGTCACATCAAGACTTTTTCTTTCCTCATCGCTTATTTCGATATCTTCATTGATAATAGGAGCAATAATATCGTAAGGTGTAAGAGTTTCCGTATTGATTTTCGCATTTCCAGATTGTACATCTTGCAAAAACTCGCTATACCTGTCTTTATCGTTTCGTATAAATGCCTTTCGATATTTCATCAATGCTTTTGACGGTTGATATGAATAATCGAATGTATAGTCTTTTTCTCTAAGATTATTTTCGATTATTTTAATATAGTTTCTCAAACGTGAAAGCATTTTTCGATACTCACAGTTATCCATTTCGAGTGCTTTGGCTATTTTTCGGGCATTGTATTTAGTCGCTTTATTTGACGCATTTACTGACGGCAACCACTTTGCCAAAAGCGATATATTCTTACCTTCTGCCATTAAATCAATGTCTTGTTCAAGCTGTTCTTTTATAAATTTTATAACATATTCTTTGCAATCGGTATACAGCAGTACAAGCAAATCGTCAAACCGTCCGTATTCGCCGACATATTTTATATTTTTAATAAGCGACTGCTTGTTATATAATGCAAGGAATTTAAGTATTATACGAAACACACGTCTTTCGCCAATTCCGCCGCGAACATCTCTTGCATAAAACAAAATTTTCATTGCCATATCGGGATTTTCGTTATATGCTCTGATAAATCGCTTTATAATTTCTGTTTCATCGGCACTTCTTAACGCACCGATTGTTGAAAACAAATCAAGGCAATATGATTCTGTTCCCTTGTATGTAACCGCTCCGTTTTCGGTATATGTTTTGTTAGATTTCTCTTTTAATAATTCAAGCATTGAAAATCCCTCCTGATAATTAAAATAAAAAAACAAGGCACATTTTGAATATATGGATCAATCAAAAAATCATTGCTGTGTGTGCCTTTATAGCAAGGTGCTTTTTGTTAAATAGAGTTCCGACTTTCATCGTAGCTCATTTTGCATCTAAAAAATTGCTGTTAGCACCTTTAATTGTTCATGTAGATACAAGGTGCTCTTCTAATAAACAATGCGGGAGTCGAACCCGCTAAACCTGTCAGCAAAAACAGGTAATCTTATGTAGAACCGATTGCTGTTAGCACCTTTATTGATTTTAATTATACACATATGAGTTGTTCTTTTCACGGAAAAAAAGTTGCGAAACACTATTTTTTTAAATTATTTTGCATTCTAAGTCTTTGTTTTATCTGCTCGATAAACGATTCCGGCTCCGTTACTTTCATTACAGGTCCGAACGCCAAAACTCTTATTAAAAGCTCCGTTTCATCATCTTTATCATAATACAAAGTAATCTTATACCTGTCGTTTGAAACTTTTTCTGTTTTCTTTTCAAGATGAGAAAAATGCAGCATTGCTCTTTCAAGTGCATTTCTTTCATCGATTAGTTCAATCACCAATTTTTCCTTTTTTACTTTATACGAAACTGTCTTTTCAAATTTTTCGTCAAGCTTGCAATCTTCAATTCGTGCAATATTAATCGTCCACAAAGTATGTCTTGCATATGCCTGTAATCTGAATTTGTCATCCTGCGGTGAATATTCTATGTTGTACGGTATCACCGATTTATTATGCACTTTACCTGTTCTGCCTCTGAATTTAACGACTGCTTTACGTTTTTCACGCAAGGCTTTTAAAACAGTTTTAAAATTCCTTATATATCGTTCGTCATTATACGGATCACCGTCATTATACCTGTCAAAATACACAAACATATCCTGACTGTATAACGGCTCTACATTCTCCAAGCCTTTTATGTCCGCATCAAACAACTTCACTCTCGAATCGTTCAAAACCGCTCTGAGCCATCTTTTTTCCGTATCGGTCAACGGCATCTGCGGTTTGTTTTTTATCGGAGTTTTCAAATCGGACGTTAACAGTCCCCACTTCTCATTTTTTATTTTTTGCGGCAGACTAAGTATACTTTCACCGAATGCACTTTCGCCGACAATGCTGATTATATCATTTTCATTTAACTCGCCACGCACTGCTGTATCCAGAATTTTTGCCACTGCATTAAAATATTCTCCGTAAATTTCACTGAATATCATTACCGCACCTCGTATATCCTCTTCATCATTTCAAAATCTTCTTTTATTTGTTTTTCAACACGTTCATTACTGCACTTTATTTCAACTATTCTGCCTGTAAATGTTTTTATCCACGGTATCATTTCCGACGCGTCATATACTTCCGTCATAAACTTGTAATCACCGTTTGCAAGTTTTTGGATAGTTCCGTTTCTTTTTTCTCTTTCGAGCCGTTTTAAAATATATTCCTCGCCCTTTGCTATGCGGACAGTCATTTCAAGTTTTTCGATGTAGTTTTCTTTTCCGAACGACACTCCCCATAATTTTTGCACAGCAGTATCGGCTCTTGTCATCATTTCATTTTTATTTGTACATTCATTTGACTTACAAGCCTCTTTTATTCTGTCAAGTCTGTAAAATGCAAAGCGTTTAAAAATATAATTCCACACCAAAACATACCGTCTGCCGTAATATGTACTGACATAAATTTTAAGCGGTAAAACTTTATATGTTTTTATTTTTTGCATATTGTTTGAAAATAATTTTATTTCCGCATTACAGTTGCCGTTCATTATATCAAGCAAATCATACAGCACTTCACTTTCAAGTGCGTTGAATATATAGTGATGTTTAAATCTGAACGGATTTTCTTCATTGTCAAATTTGTCAAGCAAATACGAGCCGATAACTCCGATAGGATTAACCTCCGTAAAAAATGACAGTGCATCTCTCCACTTATCCAAATCAACATCACATTCGTTTAAACTGTATATTCTTTTTCTGCCCTGCTTTTCACTTTTTATAAGCCCCAACTTTTCATATTCGTTTAACTTTTTTCTTATGGTTGACTCATCACATTCCTTGACACTCTCAAACATTGAGAAATATTCATTCGCTATTTCATCGGCAATTTCACTTGACGAAAGACTTTTGTTTTTCAAAATATCGAGTATATAAAAATGCAGCATTATATCCTTATCGGTAAAGCTTTTCGCCTTAAATGCCTTGTATAGCGGATTATGCAAAACAGTTCTGCTGTCAAGTGATAAAAAAGCACTTTTGCCGTCCGACTCATTTGTGAAACACATATATTCCCCAAGCCAACTTTCAATTCTGCGACGTTCATTATCATAACTTCTGCTGCTTTTTTTGTCATAATCTTTACGTCTTTTAAATCCGTACACATAAAATTGACTTATATAATCACGAATATTTTCAAAATTCTTTATAAGCTCACTGTATGCCATATTTCCACCCCTACTGCTCTAATATTTCTAAAAATATTTTATTTAAAATCTCCCAATCGTTATATTCATTTTCAATTATATCGGCTTTCTTTTCAATTTCCGCAAGTTCTTTTTCGATATAGTCGTTTATAACATCAATTCTTTTTCCTTTTCCGAGTTCGGAAGTTTGTTTTTTTATTTCAAGCAAGCGATTTATTTCTGGTTTCAATTCATCGTCAAGGCACTCATTCATCAATTCCGAAAATAACATAGGCGGTGCGGTTTTCTTATCCAAAATCCACTTACACGCAAGAATAGGTCTTATAACATAAAAATATTTTTTTAATTTCACTTCATCGGTTTTCAAATATTCTCTGTAATTTCCTTTTGCCATACTCAAATAGTGATACACACCTGTTTTTTCAAGGAAATACTGACTTACAATTCCCGAAATCTTTTCCCATTGAGGTGTTGTCTTGTATACTATCGGCGACATACTCCATTCAAACAAAGTCGGATTGGACTTGTACAACAGCCTAAGTGCTTTTTGTATATCCCAGCCGTTTATGTCAAGAACATCATCAAGTCGCCACTCTATAACATCACGATTTTTATTCAATTTCAAATAATCCTCTTTATTGCGTACATATATAAATCTCACGTCATAATCACTGTCCGGTGACGCAAATCCCCACGCACGACTTCCCGATTCAACACAATAAATTATCTTCACATTTTCTTTTTCTTCAATTTCCTTTAATTGTTCTTCTATCACATTTTGCATTTTGCTTGATATATCCATACTTTTCACCCCACTTAAACTTTTACTTGATTAAATTATATCACAACCTAAGTCCAATATATAGGATAATAAGTTGCGAAAACAAAAAAATGCCGAAAAAGTTCGGCATTTTTTACTTTTTTGAGGTCCTCATATATAAAACAAACGGTCAAAGGAAAACGTTGCATTTTTAAAAAATTTTTTGTAAAAAATTTTATATCCAGTTATCTTGCTGTATTCTTACCGATAAATTTCTTAAATACACTCTTGCAGATTTATAATTCGGATAATATTTACCGACCAAGTTCCAAAAATTCTTACCGTGATTTTTTTCTTTTATATGTGCGATTTCGTGCACGACAACGTAATCTATCACATCAATATCCGCCATAACAAGTTTCCAAGTGAAGTTGATACTGTTCTTTCCGCTGCACGAACCCCATCTTGTATTTGCGGACGTTATACCGAATTTGGTTGAATACAAGCCCATAATCTGCTCATATTTGTGCAGCCGTTCGGCTATTATTTCTTTTGCTTTTTGTTTATAAAACTTCTCTAAAACGATATAAACGTATCTTTTGTCACTGCTCGGATGTACAAAAAATTTATCGTCATACATACCCTCTTTGCTTTCGGAAACAACAATTTCATACTCTTTACCCAAGTACAAAATCTTACTTCCGTTACCAATCAACACGCTCTTTCTGTTACGCATTAATTCAAGTTTTTCGTTTATCCACTTTTCTTTTTCACAGATAAACCGTTCAATATCCGCTTTGCGTACACGCTTGTTACAACGCACTTCCACTCTTGCTTCTTTCGTTATGTATATCGCAAGTGTTTTTCGATTTGTATATTTAATTTCATAATCCACCATTATAACTCACATCTTTTTCACATATTATTTACAGACAGTATAATACAAACTCAAAAATTTTGCAACAAAAAAGGTGTCATAGCGACACCTTTCTTGAATTAATATTAATTTTCAATTTGTTTTGCGACAACGCTTTCACCGCAATAAATTTCACGAAGTTTAGGTTTTTCGATTTTACCCGTAGGATTTCTCGGAACGTCTGCAAAAATAAACTTATGCGGTCTTTTATATCTCGGTAATTCTTTGCAGAAATCTTCGATTTCTGCCTCCGTACAGACGTGGTCAGGCTTTAATTCAATAATTGCCGCCGCAATCTCGCCCAATCTTGTATCAGGCAAACCGATAACGGCTACGTCCTTAATTGCATCATGTTTTCTTAAAAAGTCCTCAATCTGTACCGGATACAAGTTTTCACCGCCCGAAATGATAACGTCTTTCGCTCTGTCAACAAGGTAAATAAATCCGTCCTCGTCCTCTTTCGCAACGTCACCCGTCAAAAGCCAACCGTCCTTTAACACTTCATCGGTAGCCTTTTTATCGTTATAGTAGCAACGCATTACGCCCGGACCTTTTACGCAAAGTTCGCCGACTTCGCCTTGCTTAACGGTATTGCCGTCTTTATCGACAATCTTAACTTCCCAACCGTAACCGGCTTTACCGATTGCACCGACTTTATGTATATTCTCAACGCCAAGATGTACACAACCCGGTCCGATTGATTCGCTAAGACCGTAGTTTGTATCATACTGATGATTAGGGAAATACTTCTTCCATCTCTTGATAAGACTCGGCGGAACAGGTTGAGCACCTATGTGCATTAATCGCCATTGGTCAAGTTTGTATTTGTCAAGTTTTACTTCACCGCTTTCAATCGCATCAAGTATATCCTGTGCCCACGGCACTAAAAGCCATACTATTGTACATTCTTCTTCCGACACCGCCTGTAAAATCCATTCAGGCTTTATACCCTTTAGAAGTACGGCTTTACCGCCCGAAATAAGACTTCCGAACCAGTGCATTTTTGCACCCGTATGGTAAAGCGGAGGTATGCACAAGAACACATCATCATGAGTTTGTCCGTGATGTTTTTGTTCAACAATTGCGGAATGAACAAGACTTCTGTGTGCGTGTAAAATCGCTTTCGGGAAACCTGTTGTTCCCGATGAAAAATATATTGCGGCATTATCGTCGTCAGTTATTTCAACATCAGGCTTAATGCTGCGCATAAATTTAACAAGATAGTCATAGCTCTCCGCAAATGTAGGGCATTCCGCACCCACATAAAACGTCTGCTTTACGCCCGGTATTCTGTCGCTTATTTCCTCAACTCTGCCGATAAATTCAGGACCGAACACAAGCACGTCTGCCTCTGCAAGCTCAAGGCAATACTTAATCTCTTCAGCCGTATATCTGTAATTTAACGGCACAGCGATTGCTCCGGCTTTCAATATACCGAAGTATATCGGCAGCCATTCAAGACAGTTCATAAGAAGTATAGCAACCTTGTCGCCTTTTTTAATACCACGGCTTAGAAGCAAATTCGCAAATCGGTTTGACCTTTTGTCAAACTCTTTCCAAGTTATCTCGGTACGACCTGCCTCCATAGGGTTTGTTTCGATAAGAGAGTATTCTCTCCATGTAACCTTTGCGTGTTCCATAGCCTTTGGGTTAATCTCCACAAGGCTTACCTCATCACCGTACATTTGTGCGTTTTTTTCAAGTAGTTCAGTAATTGGCATTTTTATAATATCTCCTTTTTAATCCTCGTCGGCGTTCTTTGCAAACACTCCGTCAAGGAATTTATCATCATATTTTTTTGTAAACATTGATACAACAGGCACTGCTGCAAGTGACACAGCCATTGCGGCAACACCCATTTCAGGTGCTTTCTTTGCGGCAAGCTTGAATGCTTCGTATACAGTATCACAGCTTGCGTTATTCATTGATGTAAGCACGATTGTTGTAACCGCAACAGTCAAAAATCCAAGAATCATACCTGCCCAGGCACCTGCTTTTGTTGTTTTCTTTGAATAAATACCCCATATGTAAGGACCGATAAAACAGCCCGATACTATGCCCCAACTGAATGACATAATATTTACTATAATCGTAATGTTGCCCGTTGCGAATATGTATGAAAGTGCAACGAACAAAAGACAGAGTGCTCTTGTTAAAATCATTTGATTTTTTCCGCTGTAATTCTTATTCACTGCCGGAATTAAGTCAACCGAAATAGCCGATGCAGATGACAAAACTATTGATGAAAGCGTTGACATTGACGCCGACAACAAAAGAATAAGTATTACCGCAAGAATGATTGTTGTTACGATATTAGGGTCACCGAGTGCTGTAAGCAATGTATTCGGAATAACCGCATCAACTCCGCCTTCAGGTAGTTGGTTATTCAAAACAAGTCTTGAAAGTGAGCCGACAAAGTATGCACCCGCACCGATTATAAGTGCAAATACTGTTGAAATAACAGTCGCTTTATGAATTGATTTAATATCTTTAACCGCATAATATTTGCTAACCATTTGAGGAAGTCCCCATGTACCGAAACTTGTAAGCAAAATATTTACGCATAGGAATTTCCAATTTGCTCCGCCGTACCAGCTTGTAAGCTGAGCGCCCGTTATCTTGTCACCGTTATCGGCAACAGACGCAAGATTTGAGAAGAAGTGTGAAAAACCGCCTACGTTCGGATTTTTAACAATAGCAACTACCATTGCAAATACTCCGACAATCATAATTATACCTTGTACAAAATCGGTGTATGCCGTTGCGACATATCCGCCGAGAACAAGATAAATCGCCGTCAAAACAGCTATAACAAGCATCCAGGTATTAACCGATACCGTTGGGAAAATCGTTGTGAACATTGAGCCGAGTCCTTTATAAACCGCCGCACTGTACGGTACAAGGAATACGAATATAATAATTGCGGCAAAGACTTTCATCTTTGTTGAATTAAATCGCCCTTCAAAAAATTCAGGCATAGTTTTTGATTTTAAAGTATGTGTCATCGTTCGTGTACGTTTTGCCAAAAGCATCCACGCAAGCAGACAGCCGAATATCGCATTACCTATGCCTATCCAAATACTGCCCAAACCGATGTTCCAGCCATGCTGTCCCGCATAGCCTACAAAAATAACTGCCGAAAAATATGACGTACCGTATGCAAAGGCACTTACCCATGCACCGATTTTTCTGCCGCCAAGCAGAAATCCGTCCATTGTTTTCGTCTTTCTTGCACTGAATATACCTATTGCAATCATTATTAATGCAAAGATTATAAGTGCAATAACTGTAACAGTTTGCGTTTGATGTAAATTTTGTTCCATTTTTCTCCGTCCTTCCGTTTTACATAAAAATTTTGTTCTGTTTTTTACAGACTACTGTTCTACAACGCTACAAGGAATATTTTACTACATTTTAGACAAAAAATAAAGTCCTTTCGGCAAATTTGTTAATTGTGTGCAAAAATCTTAATCGTATTTTGTACATTAAAGCATATATCAAATTGTATATAAAACAGTTATGGTTTTATCTGCAATCAAAAATGCCACATCTCTCGATGTGGCATTTATTTTGTTTTAATCTTTAATATGTCCGCAAACAGTACACATTTGAACCCACGAAATTGACCATGTATCCGGATTTTCATATTCAACCCACTCGTATGTACAATCGTATGTTCCTACCAATGTAAACGGATCATCGCAATTCGGATTACTGCAGCGGTATGCTACCTGGTGCTTGTCATTTCCGATGTATGGATACTCATAAGTTTTTTTGTACTCCGATCCGCAATCACAGGCAAATGCCGATACACTCGCCAACATCATTCCCGCTGCCAACATTCCTGAAACAATTTTCTTTAACATAGTAAACACACTCCTTTGTAAATTAAATAATTTAAGTATTTTTTGGATAACTTTACCTGTTATCTGTATATATAATAGCATATATTACTTAATTTGTAAATACTCATTTGTTAATTTTTACCTTTTATACAGTTTTTATTGGAATTATTTGTATATAATGTACAAAAAAGCAGATACAACACAGTATCTGCTTTTTTATTATTCTTCTTTCAAATATTTCGCAATCGTTTTAATAATAACAGTCGATTCAAGCGGTTTTGCAAGATGTTCATTCATACCTGCCTCAACAGCTCTGAGACGATCCTCCGAAAACGCATTTGCAGTCATTGCGATAATCGGTATTGTCTTTGCGTCCTCTCTGCTCATTGAGCGTATAATTCGTGTTGCAGCCAATCCGTCAACGCCCGGCATCATAACGTCCATCAATATAATGTCAATTTCTCCGACTTCAGATTTTTCAAAAATCTCTATTGCCTCTTGACCGTTTGACGCTTTTATTACCACCGCGCCGACTGATGAAAGCACAAATTCCGTAATCTCCATATTAAGGTCATTATCTTCCGCAACAAGCACGCGTACTCCCTCTATGGAAACATTATGTTCTTCCTCTGTCGGTTCTTCGATATGAACGCAATCATCAATCTTAAACGGAATTTTCAATCTGAAAGTAGTTCCGACATTTTTTTCACTTTCAAATTCAATATTGCCACCCATTGTTTCAACAAGGCTTTTCGCAATCGGCATACCAAGACCGGTACCGCCGAACGAACTTCTTGCACTGTTAAATTCCTGTGCGAACGGCTCAAAAATATGTTCCTGAAATTCCTTACTCATTCCGATACCTGTATCCTTACAAATAAATTCAATCAGCGCCACATTACCGATACAACTCACCTCTCGGCAATCAAGTATAATCTTGCCATTGTACCTGTTATACTTAACGGCATTGCTCAATATGTTCATAAGCATACGCTTTATATGTATAGGACTTCCGATCAAGTTCCAATGTTCAATCTGATAATCGCATTGAACAATTTCAAGCTGATGTTCTTTCGACTGTTTCTCGACCACATTAACAA
Source organism: Hominilimicola fabiformis (assembly GCF_020687385.1). Taxonomy (NCBI): domain Bacteria; kingdom Bacillati; phylum Bacillota; class Clostridia; order Eubacteriales; family Oscillospiraceae; genus Hominilimicola; species Hominilimicola fabiformis. The sequence continues at coordinate 100,286 of NZ_JAJEQM010000009.1, read as the reverse complement.
TGTCACCAAGCAACTTTTTTAAATTAAATTCACGTTCTTCAAGAAGAATTTCGCCGGATTCAAGTTTACCCATATCAAGTACTTCATTAATCAATTCAAGCAACAATCCGGACGCGTCCCATATCTTTTTACGACATTCCTCCTGTTTTTGCAAATCATCACTGTAATAATCCGCAAGCTCTATCATACCGCGTATACCGTTTATCGGCGTGCGAATATCGTGGCTCATTCGCTGTAAAAATTCCGTCTTTGCAGTGTTTGCCTGTTCTGCCTTTTTCGCTGATTCCATAAGCTTTTCCTTGTATTCCTTCTCACGTTTATTCTGTTCAACAAGGTACTTTCTTTCCGAACTCTGCTTGATAAGTTGGATAATAATAAGCAATGTTATATACATTGCAAGCGCATAGAGTATATTTCTCGGTACAATTTCAAAAACCGTACATTCCGGCAGATACACATATATATAGTAATCTCTGCTCTTATCCATACTGCCGTAATAGCCTTCAAACTTATTCTGTACTCTAACCAATTTGCCGATTTTACCGTTATTTCTCAGTTTTCTGACAACCTCGTTTTCTTTAACGTTTTTACCTACCATACTTTCATCGTTAGACGCCACTATTTTGTGTCCGTCTGTTATTGCGATTATTCCGTCACGATATGTATCATATCCCGAAAGTAAGCTTTGCACAGTAAGGTTATAATTTTTTGCATACTCAGCGTTAGTATGATGAAATCCAACTATCACACCTGTTTTATCAATTCTTCCCTGTGACGCTAAGTTGACATACGAACCGTCAGCAAAATCAATATGTGCCGTATAAGTCTTTTTCGGATATTTTGCAACGTCAAGCACTGCAGTTTTTTGTATATATTTTTTCAAGCTTTCGGAATTTAATCCGTCACTGCTGCACTCTTCTTCGACTTTGCCGTTTTCGTCCATTACTATAATACCTGTCAGACGTTGTTCAGACGCATATTTTTTCAACGCTTCCACATCAAGCTCCGAACCGCAAAACTCTATATCTCGATTTACCTGTTGCGTATTTACTATAACTCTCATAAGCGTTTTTGTTTCCGTTGCGTCATTGTATCTTGCATATATTGAGCATTGAGTTTTAACATAGCTTATAGTAGAATTGACTTGAGATTTAGCTGCTTTTTTGTCGACCTGTGCAGAACCGACAAATACAATTATCAAAAAAATAATTCCGAATATAATTTCTTTATACCAAAAACTTTTACCGCTGCGGACATTTTCAAACTTTTTATCATTCAAGGCTGTCCACCTCCAAATACTTATAGGCATTGGAAAGATATTTGCTTACGATAATCTCCATTGTGCCGTCTTTCTGCATTTCATCAAACTTTTCGGATAATTTTTCTTCAATTCCTCTATCGTCATTTATAGCAAATGCCGCACCGATTCCCGTAACAAATATGCTCTCGTCTAAAATTCTGTAATCCATATCATAATCCTGCATATATTGTCTTATCGCCGTTTCGTGTGCCGAAATCGCGTCAACATACCCTTTTCCCAAGTATTTGTATATCTGCTCCCTGTCCTCTACGCTGAACACCTCTTTTACTTCGGGAATTTTACTGTCGGTACGGTTTAGAAAAATTTCCTCAGGCTTTGTAGTGGATTGAACCGCAATAATTTTACCTTCAAGGTCACTCAAAGAATATATATTACTGCTTTTATTGACCGCCACCACTTGTCGGCTGACCATATATGGTTTTGTCCACTTATAATCGTTCTCACGTCCTTTGATTGAAAAACAGCCCCAAATACAATCTATATCGCCGTTTTCAACTAAATTCTTTTTATCTTCCCATTCAATATTTACAAATTCGACACGGTAGCCCAATCTTTTAAAAGCCTCGGTAGCAATATCAACATCAATACCTGTCGGCTTTCCGTTCTCGTCTATATAATTGAAAGGCGGATAATTGTCGCTGCCTACCACAATTTTAGGTGCATTTTTGCCGATTTCTTTTTCTGTATCCTGCTTTTTATCACAGCCGCATAACATACAACCTATAAGACAGACGATTATTAATGATATGATTGACCTTTTGCCCCCCATTTTTACCTCCCTTAATCGCATAGAATATCCAAATAGTTTTAGTTAATTAATATTATACCTGTTTTGACATAAAAAGTCAATATTTTTATTCTTCTGTAACCACTCCATCTACACCGTTTTCAATTAAATAGTCATTACATTCCCAAATACTCTTGTTTGCTCTTATACACGTCATAATTATATAATCCCGTTTAAATCTCGGATACAATGCACAAAGTCCTGCCAAACGTAATAGCAGTTGAGTTTCGTCTTCGGTAAACGATAATCCGAACGCAAGTTGCAAAAGTTTATCTCGTGACGGTTTCTTTATCTGCCCGATACGCAGTTTGTTTATGTAATTAGGCTCTAAATTACTCAAATCCGCAATCTGTGCCGTTGTTATACGTTTTTCATTTATCATTTTCACAATAAAGTCCGTTAATGTGTAATCAACAAAATACGGCTTGGTATCTTCGTCAAATTCAAAAAGTTCACTTTCACCGTTTGACATTTTCCTCGTATCCACCGATACCCGCTCTCCTAATTTTGTTGTCCTAAACCCCATTTTTCTCGCTCCTTTCGCTGTTTATTCTCATTATATATTAGTTAAATTTTGCTGTCAAGAATAACGCACTTTATAAAAATTTTAAAAATTCTTTAGATTTATGTGCTATCAGATTTTACATTTGTATGATAAAATCATCTTATAAAACAAATGAATTTTAGAAAGAAGTGTGATTTTATGATACAGACAGTTGATTTTCTGATTTTGGACTTAATTCAAAATAAATTACGTTGTAAATTCTTAGATTCGTTAATGGTAAAATTCTCATCACTCGGTGACGGAGGTATAGTCTGGATAGCAATATCATTTCTATTAATCTGTTATAAAAAATACCGACAAGCAGGTATTCTCATACTTGTCGGTCTTATTATGGGCGTATTAATCGGCAACTGTTTACTTAAAAACATTATCTGCCGCCCTCGTCCGTGTTGGATAAACCGTGCGGTATCGCTTTTAATTCCGATACCGTACGACTATTCATTTCCGTCTTGCCATACTATGTCATCATTCATTGCCGCAGCCGTTTTGTTGCACACTGATATAATGTTTGCGTATCCCGCATTTTTGTTGGCAAGTGTCATTGCGTTTTCAAGATTATATCTGTACGTTCACTATCCGTCCGATATTATCGGCGGAATTGCGTTAGGTACAATTATCGCACACTTCGTATGCTTATTATAGCACGATTTCAAACAATTTCACACCGTGCGGCGGAACAGTTGAAATGATTGTATTATCGTTTAGTTCTGCCTTTTTATTTTCCCATACTTCGGTTATTTTTACATTCTCGTTCGGCATAATACCCACGAACGCCAAATCGGTTTTTGCGGTAATTTCTTCTTCACCGATATTGAATTGAGCAACGTAATATTTACCGTCTTTTCCGTTTGCCGCCCAAACGATTTCATTGCCTTTTCTGTAAACTTCTCTGCCTGCATAACCGTTTTGGTCGATTTCGATAATCGTTTTGTTTGTCATAAGTGACAGCGTAAATTCATCGTTATACACCATATCGCCGCCAAACATCAACGGTGAACGAAACATACTCCAAAGAGTCATCATCATTCGTTGTTCGTCACGCGTGAAATTAGTCATTCTGTCACCGCCATGCGAACGAATACCTATTCTGCCAAGCGGCAACATATCGCAGTCGGGATAACCGCCGTCACACACATACGGAAACCAATTACGGCAATAGTCAAACATCTTTTTAAGCTGTTCCCAACCGTCCCAAAAATCATCGGTCATTCGCCACATATGTGCATATTCATTAAGATGTTTTGCCTCTTTAAGCGGTGCTTCACCCGGTGAAAGCGATAAAATTATATCACGACCGCTTGCCTGTATCGCATTTTGTACCCCCTCAATTTCCGCCTTGTGATACGGTCTTGCAATATCGTCTACCTTTATAAAATCAACACCCCATTCGGCGTACATTTTGATTATCGAATTATAATATTCCTGTGCACCGTCACGGCTCATATCAACACCGCACATATCACCGTTCCAATCACATACACTTCCGAAATCGGCTATTTCCGCCGCCGTATGAGTTGTACCCAAAATCTTTGTGTTCTGTCTTACCGCCTGTTTCGGAATACCTCTTAAAATATGTATACCGAATTTCAATCCAAGACTGTGCACATAATCGGCAAGCGGTTTAAAACCCTTTCCGCCCTCTGCCGACGGGAAACGATTTACCGCAGGCATAAGACGTGAATACTCGTCCATTATAAGCGATGCGTTTTTGTTGTAATCCGCACTTTTTGCGTTCGGCTCAAACCACTGTATGTCAACAACCACATACTCCCAACCGAACTCCTTTAAATTTTTCGCCATATACTCCGCATTACGTCTTACTTCCTCCTCCGTAACGCTCGCACCGTAACAATCCCAACTGTTCCACCCCATAGGCGGCTTTGTCAATTTTGCTTTCATAATACCATAATCCTTTCCGAATAAATAATTAATTTAATTATACCATTTATTTAAAGTAAATCAAGAATTGTTTCATTTTAAAAGTGAAACAATTTTGATATTTATTGCTCTGAAATGTGATATTGCTATTGAAAATTTGATTATCATAATATACAATCAAAATATCGAAAAACATCTTGAAAGGAGCGGAAAATTTATGGAGGTATTACAATCCAACACTGCCGACAACATTTATTTTTGGATTGAGGACAAAGAGCAAGGCAACGTCAATCCGATATACGAATCGCACGGTGCGTATGAAATTTATATTGTCTGCAACGGTGAACGGCGTATGTATTTAGGTAACGTGCTTTACAAAGTCGGCACAGGTGACGCACTTATGATTTCTGCTTCAACTCCGCACAGAAGTTTCGGGGATGGTGCTTTTTCGGGAATATGTATAGAATTTTCGGACGCATACATAAAAGAGCATTTTACTAAATCGCAATACGACAAAATAACGGAATGTTTCAAAACTCCACTTATATCACTCCCTCCCAACTTACTCCCGATTATCCGCACATATTCGCTCACTGCTTACAACAACGTTGATATGCGTAACGACTGTATGCTTGCAATAGTTGACATATTGTACAAGCACATTCCTTTCAGCAATCCGAATGCCAAGCGCACATTCGATTCCGATTTATCAACAATCGGAAATTACATACAGAAAAACTACCTTGAAATCAAAGGACTTGACGCTCTTTCGGAGCATTTCGGCATAACAAAAAGTCATCTTTGCCGTGTATTCAAAGAACACACAGGCATTACGATTACTCACTATATAAATGCGCTCAAAATTCAACGCGCATGTCTGCTTTTATGCGAGTCAAAAATTCCGATACACGACATTTATAAAATGTGCGGTTACGATAACAGTCAGTATTTTAACCGCGTATTTAAGAATATGAAGGAAGTCACTCCTAATCAATTCAGGCAACAAAGCCGTGCGATAAAGATGTGGAAATATTAATAATAAAAGAAAGGATTAATTTTATGAAAGAATTGATAAACGCAAACGATAAATACAAAATGAATTGGATTGAGGGAAACACCGAATGGGGTACGGTTAAATGCCCTAAAGGCATTTCCGTAAAAAAGACTTCCTCTCAATCAGACGATATAATCACAGAGCGATACACGTTCACAAACACCACCGACAAGGACATTTTTACGTCACTGAAAGATATTTCTATATACACGCCTTTTAATGATGATTACACCTGCGGTGCTAAAGCGTGTATGACGACAAAATGTCACACACATATTTGGTGTGGCGAAAATATTTCGTATGTTATGTGTCTTAGAATGGGTGGCGAAGCTCCACACCTCGGACTTGCGCTGACCGATGGAAGTCTTTCAGGTTACAGTGTCGAGCGTGATTTTGAAAAAATCAGCAACGACAGAGGTGATTTTATTCTTCACCCGTCACCTGTCGCACTTGTGCCGAATGAAAGTTTTACGATTGAATGGAAATTATTTTGGCATAACGGCAAAAACGATTTTTACAGCAAAGTTAATCAACTATGCAATCGTTTTATCAATGTTTCGGCTGAAAATTTCGTACTGTTCAGCGGTGAAAATATCAATATAACCGTTTCACCTAACTTTGATTTTTCTGAGTTGCAAATCAGAGAAAATAACAAATCTGTTGACTACAAAATCGAAAACAATAAAATTGTCATTTCAACAAAAGCCGATACACCGAGAAAGTATTCATATTCGATAAATATTGACGATGTTGTTACTCACTGCAACATTTTGGTCTTGCCTTGTCTTGATGAACTTGCTAAAAACAGATGTCATTTTATCGCTGAAAATCAGCAATACAACAATCCGAAAAGCAAGCTTGACGGTGCATATCTTATCTATGACAATGAGGAAAAGCATATATATTATAATCGTGAATACGACTTTAACGGAGGTCGTGAGCGTGTCGGTATGGGAGTGCTTATTGCAAAATATCTGCAAAATCACGATGACGAAGTGCTTTTAAATAGTCTTAAAAAGTACATAAAATACGTACAAAACAACCTTGTTTGCATCGAAACAGGCGAGGTGTTCAATGACTACAATTACGATAATTCCTTTACCCGCCTTTACAATTATCCGTGGTTCAGCTTGTTTTATATTGAACTTTACAAATTGTTTAGGGACAAAAATATGCTTGAAATTGCGTATAAGATTATGTTATTTTTTTACAACCAAGGCGGTGAGCATTTTTATGCTATTGAAGTGCCGATTGTAAAACTTGTTGAGTGTTTGAGAGAAAGCGGTATGACCGATATGGCGGATAATATGATTGCGTGGTTTAAAAAACATGCCGATTATATCGCCGAAACAGCACTTGATTATCCCGCACACGAAGTAAATTATGAGCAGAGCATAGTCGCACCGGCGACGAACATTTTACTTCAAACATATATTGTTACAAATGAGAATAAGTATCTTGACGCCGCAAAAATTCAACTTGATGTACTCGAACTTTTTAACGGCTTACAGCCCGACTGTCATTTGTATGAAACCGCCATACGTCATTGGGACGGTTATTGGTTCGGCAAATGTCGACTGTACGGCGATACTTTCCCACATTATTGGAGTGCGCTTACAGGTAATGCGTATAGTGATTACGGCGATATTATAGGCTCAAACGAGTATAAAAAAAGAGCGGATTATTCTCACCGCTCCGTGCTTAGTCTGCTGAACTCCGACGGTACCGCCACTTGTGCATACGTCTACCCTACCTCGATAAACGGTATATCCGCAAACTACGCCGACCCATATGCAAACGATCAAGATTGGGGATTGTATTTTAACATAAAATAGTAAAAAGCTATGGCTAAGCCATAGCTTTTTATCATGCTTTTACTTTTCTGAAATACAATTTTCTAAAATAGTACACGCTCATTGCAAACGACAGCAATTCACCTATCGGCATTGACCACCATACACCGTCCAAGCCGATTATCATAGGAAGTACAAGCACAGGCACTACCAAGAAAACAACAGTTCTGCAAAATGACAATATTGCGGATGTTTTGCCGTCATTCAATGCGGTAAACAGTGATGATGAATACACATTAATTCCGACAAACAAACAGCTTATCGCAAAAATTCTGAATCCATGCACTGCCATTTCAAGAACGGACTGATTATCACCGGCAAAGAATTCAACCAAAGTCGGTGCAAGCACAATACACACACTCGTCAGTACAAACGACGCAAGCAATATAACCTTTGTACTGATTGAGTGAATTCTCTTCAGCCTCACCGAATCGTCACGGCCGAAATTATAGCTGATGACAGGTGCAATACCTGTTGCATATCCACGATACACCGCGTTAAAAAGCTCCTGCACATAAAGCATAATCGTGATTGACGCAACACCGTCCGATCCTGCCATACGCATTAGAATATTATTAAACAAAATTGCAACGATACTTCCTGCGAACACTCCAATCATTTCAGACGAGCCGTTTGTACAGCTTTTAATAATCGTGTGCCATCTCAATTTTGGTTTAACTATATACAGTTCGTGTTTCCTGTTCACAAAGAAGTACACAAGTCCGATAATCGACGTTGTAACATAACCTATTGAAGTGGCAATAGCCGCACCGGCAATACCCCACTTGAATATCGCTATAAACAACCCGTCAAGCACGATATTCAGCACACCGCCAAGTATCGACATCCACAGTCCGAAATGTGCTTTTCCGACCGTTATATACGACATTGACAACATCATACCGAATACCGTAAACGGCATTGCTATCAAAATCGGATACATATACTCTATACAATATGTCATTAAATTATCGTCAGAGCCAAGCAACCTCAAAAGCGGTTTTAAAAATACAAAGCACAAAACCGATATAACCAAACTCACAACAAACGACGTAAAAAGCAACAGTGAAAAATCTTCTCGTGCCTCTTGTTTTTTGCCCTCACCTATTTTCTTCGCCACCAACGCATTACCGCCGCTGCCGAACATTGTTCCTATTCCCGTTGCGATAAATACCATCGGCATTACGATATTAACCGCCGACAGTGCGTCTGTATTAACAAGCCTTGCCACGAACAGTCCGTCAACAGTCGTGTAAATACTCATAAATACCATCGACAAAATCGTCGGCAATGAAAATCCGATTAACATTTTTAAATGTATCGGACGATTTAAAACATCTTGATTATTTTTACTCATTTTATCCTTTCAACATAACATCTTTAAAGCAGGTAACATACTTTTTTGTAAGCGACATCAATGTTTCTCGCTCCGATTCGCTTAACTGCTCCATGGCTTTGTTTTCGTTTTCTTTGACTTTTTCTAATATTTCTTAAGTATCTTTTCTGCCCTTTTCGGTTAGGTGAATTGTCTTGTTCCGCCTGTCCTGCGGCATTTCCTCTAACATAATCCAACCGTTTTTGTAAAAAGACGTTACCACCGCATTAACGGTCTGCTTAGGTATAAAACAATATTCACATAACTTCTTTTGCGTGCAGTTTTCAATTTCATAAATTTCATACAGAATAATCAACCCCGTATATGACAGTCCTACAGACTTCGCATATTCCTCATATACCGCATCCCATTCATGTATGTATGAACAGTATTGATTGATATAATTTTCAACCGACATAGTCCACCTCCGTTTAGTACAATTCCGGACAGTCCATTTTTGTACTATTGTAGCATAATATTTTTTCTATTGTCAAGTGAAAGATAATAAAAAAATTTTACATTCTGTTAATGTCTATTACAAGTATGATAACCGTAATCAAAAATATCAAGCAATTTCAAATCTTCATCAGATACGATACTTTTGGTTTTCGTAAGCTTTATATCAATAATTCTGTTGATTCTGTAATATGCCAACTCCCCGTTTTCTATCGAAATCAAATAAAACAGATTTTTGTCAATAAACTTTACAATTTTAACGGGCGGTATTTCTTTATTTAAAATTTCCTGCTTTGAATTATACCGAATCTTTACATTAACATTCTTATTCATTGCATTTTGTATGATAATAACTTTACCGCAAATACCAACATCGTCTGCATACAGACGTTTGATTTTTATATCATCATTGTTATCTTTTTGGTTAGAAACACGCAACAAAAAAGTGAACAGTTATATCCAAAAAACAAAGGCTAATCTTGTCAAAATAAACATTGACAAATATTTAACACAGGCGTATAATTTATTCTTGGAGAGTAGTATGACAATTTTTAGACATTTAATTTTACGGCTTGGGAATAAAATTGCCATGTAAAAAAAAAACGGAGGGAGAATTTTTATGAATTCAAATGATTGTTTGGAAAAACAGCCATTATGCGACGAAATGCTTACAAAAATGGACGCATGGTGGAGAGCTGCGAACTATCTTGCGGCAGGTCAACTTTACTTACTTGACAACCCTCTTTTGAGAGAGCCTCTTAAAAGAGAACACGTAAAGCACAAAATAGTAGGCCACTGGGGTACAGTGCCGGGTCAAAACTTTGTTTACACTCACTTAAACAGAGTTATTAAGCGTTACGATCTTGATATGATTTACATTTCAGGTCCGGGACACGGCGGTAACTTTATGGTGGCAAATACATATATGGAAGGCTCTTATTCGGAAGTATATCCGAACGTAAGCCAAGATACAGAGGGTATGAAAAAACTGTTTAAGCAGTTCTCATTCCCGGGCGGTATTTCAAGCCACGTTGCACCCGAAACACCGGGTTCAATCAACGAAGGCGGTGAGCTTGGTTACTCACTTGCACACGCATTCGGTTCGGTATTTGATAATCCCGATCTTATCACTGCTTGTGTTGTCGGTGACGGTGAGGCTGAAACAGGTCCTCTTGCAACAGCATGGCAATCAAACAAATTCCTAAACCCAATAAATGACGGTGCGGTATTACCTATACTTCACTTAAACGGATATAAAATTTCAAATCCAACAATTTTCTCACGTATATCACACGAAGAAATCGAATCATTCTTCAAGGGATGTGGTTGGGAACCGTACTTTGTTGAGGGCGACGACCCTATGACAATGCACAAATTGATGGCAGAAACTATGGATACAGTAATCGAAAAGATTAAGGCAATCCAAAAGAATGCCCGTGAAAATAATGACGCGTCACGTCCAAAGTGGCCTATGATTGTTCTTCGTACACCAAAGGGTTGGACAGGTCCAAAGGTTGTTGACGGAAACCAAATCGAAGGTACATTCAGAGCGCACCAAGTACCTATGGATATGTCAAAGCCTGAACATCTTGAACAGCTAAAAGAATGGATGTTAAGCTACAAACCTGAAGAATTGTTCGACGAAAACGGCAGACTTGTTCCTGAAATCGCCGCACTTGCTCCGGAGGGCAATTACAGAATGGGTGCTAACCCACACGCAAACGGCGGTTTGCTTTTAAGAGATTTACGTATGCCTGATTTCAGAGATTATGCATTTGATGTACCGTTTCCGGGTTCTGTCGAGGGACAGGATATGATTGAACTTGGCGGATTTGTTCGTGACATATTCAAACTAAATAAGGAAAGCAAAAATTTCCGTATATTCGGTCCTGACGAAACTATGTCAAACAGACTTGGTAAAGTGTTTGAAGAAACAAACCGTGACTGGAACGGTGAAAAATACGATAATGACGAATTCCTTGCAACAGACGGCAGAGTTATGGACTCAATGCTTTCGGAACATATGTGTGAAGGTTGGCTTGAGGGCTATATTTTGACAGGTCGTCACGGTTTCTTTGCAAGTTACGAAGCATTTATCAGAATAATCGATTCAATGGCTGCACAGCATGCTAAATGGTTAAAGGTTACATCGGAACTTCCATGGCGTCAAAAGATTGCATCGCTAAATCTTATCTTGTCATCAAACGTATGGCAGCAAGACCATAACGGTTTTACACACCAGGACCCGGGATTCCTTGACCATATTTCAAATAAGAAAGCAGACGTTGCAAGAATTTATCTTCCGCCGGATGCCAACTGCCTGCTATCATGCTTTGACCATTGTATCAGAAGTAAGAACTATGTAAACGTTCTTGTAACATCAAAGCACCCACGTCCGCAATGGCTTACAATGGAACAGGCTGTTAAGCACTGTACACAAGGTATCGGTATTTGGGATTGGGCATCAAACGATAAAGGTTGTGAACCTGATGTTGTACTTGCTTGCTGCGGTGATACACCGACACTTGAAATTCTTGCGGCAGCTACAATTCTTCATAAGAATATGCCTGATTTAAAAATTCGTGTTGTAAACGTAGTTGACCTTATGAAACTTCAGCCACAGTCTGAACACCCTCACGGTCTTAGCGACGTTGAATACGATTCAATCTTTACAAAGGATAAGCCGATTATATTCGCATTCCACGGTTACAGAAAACTTGTACACGAACTTACATATAACAGACATAACAGAAATCTTCACGTTTTTGGTTATATGGAAGAGGGCACAATCACTACTCCGTTCGATATGCGTGTTCAAAATGAAATCGATCGTTTCCACCTTGTTAAGGCAACTGTTGAAAGCTTGCCTCAGCTTGGCAATAAGGGTGCATACCTAAATCAACTTATGTGCGATAAACTTGTTGAACATAAGCAATACATTGCCGAATACGGTCAGGACTTGCCTGAAGTTCGTAATTGGAAATGGGAATCAATTAACGACTAATATTATAATACCGACTTCAATAATGAAGTCGGTATTTTTTATAATGTTGATTTAATATGTTATTTGTGATATACTGATTAATATTAAATAAGAGAGGAGTTTTCAATATGAATCAAATTTTATTACAAGAAACAGAAAAAGTTTTAAACAATGCGATTGCGTCAGTTGAAATAGAAGGTTACAAACTTTCTGATGATGAAAAAGAACTTTGTATGGAAGTTTTAAACGGAAAACTCACAAAAGATGACTTTATAAAAATAATGCTTGAAAGGTGTACAGTATAATGCCTGAATATTCTTTAAATCCGTTGCAGGATGATTGTTATGAAAACAGCACTGTACTGAAAAATAAATTTAATATACACGATGCTGAAAAACTTGATATTATGGAACGTAGCATCACGAGTATGCTCATAGCAAAGGCAATGATAGAAATACCGTTTGAAAATGTTGATTTTGAATTTTATAAAAATTTGCACAAATATGTTTTTGGAGATATTTATGAATGGGCAGGTACAATTCGTACGGTAGATATGAGTAAAAAAGGTACAAGATTTTGTCCTGCCGATAAAATTGAGGAACGTGGTCAGAGAATTTTCCAAAAAATTATAAACTTAAATTTCTTGGGGAATATCAAGGAAGATGAATTTATAGTTGAGTTTACGGATTTATACTGTGATTTGAACTATTTACATCCGTTCAGAGAAGGCAACGGACGTATACAAAGACTATTTTTGTCAATGCTTGTAAATTCATTAGGAAAAAGTTTGAACTTTTCACAAATTGATGCAGATTATTTAATGATAGCAACTATCAAATCGGTTAGTGGTGATATATTTATGTTAAGAGATATTTTTAGAGAATATATTACACAAAATTAAATCAAAAAGCGATTACTGATATGCACCCCAAAAGTTAGACACTGTTGGAGGTGCATATTTTTATGCAATTTTGCATAAAAGTTCAAAAGACGGCGATAAATGCAGTTATAAATGTTGACTTTTTTCGTATAATATTATACAATAAAGTAGCGAAAAAAATTTTAAATTCCATAAAAAGGATTAATTTTACAAAAGCACTTAGCCTAAATTGGTATATTTTGTTATTGTTTAGTTTGATATTATAATGAGGAGGTAAATTAATGGATTCAAATATAAAATTGACAACTAAACAGGCTGAAGAAAAAATGAAAATTTACAGAGAAGTTTTTGATGTTGTACGAATTATAAAATCCACAGATATTCGCAGAATGCAATGCGGTCAAGAGCCGGAACTTGATGAGAATATGTGCAGATGTTATGATTTTTGGAACAAGGACAAGCAATGTGAAAACTGTGTGTCCGAAAAAGCTTTGACCCAAAAAAAGCAATATACAAAGCTTGAATGTTTGGAAAATAACATATATCAAATAATCGCGAAGTATTTGGAGATTGACGGAGTACCTTGCGTTATGGAAATGGTGCACCGTCTTGACAATGAAAATCTTATAGATAACGATGGCAGAAGAATTCTAATGGATAACCTAACCGGTTACAAAAACGAGCTTTATCGTGACCCTCTGACAGGTGTTTACAACAGACGTTATTACGAAGATAATATTAAAGATTTGAATGAAAATTCCGGTGTGGCAATGATTGATTTAGACGATTTCAAACTTTATAATGATTCCTACGGTCACAATGCAGGAGATATGGCGCTTGAAACAATCGTCAGTGCAATCAAAAAATGTATAAGAAGTTCAGATAAGATTATTCGTTTTGGCGGAGATGAATTTTTACTTGTACTCCCTGGTATACACAACAATATCTTTAATAAAAAACTTCAACAGATACGAACAAGAATCAAAGAGGTTAAGGTTGACGGATATTCAAAAATACGTTTGTCTGTCAGCATAGGCGGAGTTATGACTCACAACGAAACGATTGAATCGGCTATGCATCGTGCCGACAAATTGATGTTGCAGGTGAAAAGCCATCAAAAAGGTATGGTTGTAACCGAAGAAAATGAGTTTGGCGTCATTGACAATGAATCAGAAGTAAAAGACAGACAACGCGTGCTTGTGGTTGACGATTCATATATGAACAGAATGATTTTGACTGAAATACTGAAATCGGATTATGAGATCATCAACGCGTCAAGCGGCGAAGAATGTCTTGAAATAATCGAAAAGTACGGCACCGGTATAGATATTATTTTGCTTGATATTGTTATGCCAGGTATGGACGGCTTTGAAGTGCTTAATTATATGAATAACAATAATTGGATTGAAGATATTCCTGTAATTCTGATTTCAAGCGAAGATTCTAATCAATATATAAGACGCGCATATGAAATGGGCGTGTCGGATTATATAAGCAGACCGTTTGATGCAAAGGTCGTTTATCAGCGTGTTTTAAACACAATAAAATTGTACGCTAAACAAAGACGGCTTATAAATTTGATAACCGATCAAGTTTATGAAAAAGAGAAAAACAATAAAATGATGATAGACATACTGAGCCAAATCGTTGAATTCAGAAACAACGAGAGCGGTATGCACGTCAGAAATATAAGCACACTGACAGGAATGTTTTTGGAAAAAATTGTTCAAAAGACGGACAAGTATCATCTTTCATGGTCGAAACGTTTTTATATAACAAACGGTTCGGCACTTCATGATATAGGAAAAATAGGTATCCCCGAAGAAATATTGAATAAACCCGGCAAGCTTACAAAAGAAGAATATGAAATTATGAAAGAACATACCGTGATAGGCGAAAAAATGTTGAAAAGTCTTGAATTGTATCAAGACGAACCGTTGGTAAAAACGGCTTGTGAGATAGGCCGTTGGCATCACGAACGATATGACGGTAAGG
The DNA here is from genome assembly GCF_020687385.1 of Hominilimicola fabiformis. Taxonomy (NCBI): domain Bacteria; kingdom Bacillati; phylum Bacillota; class Clostridia; order Eubacteriales; family Oscillospiraceae; genus Hominilimicola; species Hominilimicola fabiformis. Next base: position 85,139 of record NZ_JAJEQM010000009.1, on the reverse strand, counting down.
GTTATCCCGACGGCTTGAAGGGTGATGAAATTCCTATATCGGCTCAAATTGTTTCAATAGCAGATGTATATGACGCACTTGTGAGTGAGCGTGTATATAAGAAAGCATTTTCACACGAAAAGGCTATGGAAATGATTTTAAACGGCGAATGCGGTGCATTTAATCCATTGCTTTTGGAATGTTTGGTTGAAATTCAAGACAGAATAAAAACCGAACTTGACGGTAGTGGTTCTGTGAAAAAGGAAACGTATAAAAAAACCATTCAGGAAATAGAACGAGATATGAACATAAATACACTGTAAAACAAAGGAGAAAAACAGATGACATTAAAAGAGTTTTATGAGCAAATTGATTCAGATTATAAAGACGTTATCAAAAGACTTTGTGATGAAAATATGATTAAAAAGTTTGTTTTTAAGTTTCCTGAAGATCCATCTTTTAATGATTTGAAAGACGGCTTAAAAGAAAATGACGCCGAAAAGGCTTTTTGTGCGGTACATACGCTAAAAGGTGTTTGCTCAAATTTGGGCTTTGAAAGACTGTATGAGGCAAGCTATGAACTTACAGAAAAACTCAGAAACAGAGTCATTGATAATTGTGACGAATTGTATAATGCAGTTGAAAGACTGTATACGGATTTGATTGCAAAAATCAAAGAAATTGATTAATTTAAAATACCGACTTCAAACAGAAGTCGGTATTTTTTGTCATACGGAATCTATATTAAAAGCCCAGCACAGGCTGGAGCTGTCTGCCCTCAAAGGCGGCGATTGCCGCGTCGGGTAATTTTTCAAAGTCGGCTACAAGTGAGTTCGGCTTTTTTATGTAGTCATCTTGTGAGAAAGGCAGAAAATATAGATTTTTGCAGTTTAGAAGTGTTCCTATATTTTTAGCGGCAGTACCGAGTCCGTCATTGGTGGATACGGCTAAAAGTACAGGCTTTTGATTTCTTAAATGCGCTTTTACTGCCATGGTAACAGATGTGTCGGCAATTCCGTTTGCAATTTTTGCAAGAGTGTTGCCCGTGCATGGCAGTACGACAAGTAGGTCGAGTAAGTTTTTCGGTCCAATCGGCTCTGCGTCTTTAACACAGCATATAATGTTGTTGCCGGTTAGATTTGTTATGTTGGTACGAAAATCTTCTGCTTTGCCAAATCGCGTGTCGGTGTTGTAAGACATCTCACTCATAATAGGTATAACATTCGCACCGGTTTGCGTGAGCTTTTCAAGTACCCCCATTGCTTTTTTGAAAGTGCAGAATGAACCGCACATTGCAAAACCAATGGTTTTATTTTCCCAATCCATTTATTACACCCCCAATTCTTTGATAATATTCATAATCGTGTCTTTGATAATTGCTCCGGACGAAACGGGAGCAATTTTACCCGGTAACGACAATGCCCAAATTACTTTTAAGCCGTATGATTTTGCGGCATCAAAATCAATCCCCCCGGGTTTGGAGGCAAGGTCGATAATAAGAGCGTCTTTTTTTACTTTTGCTAAAATTTCATCGTCCAAAATCAGTGAAGGTATGGTGTTGAAAATTATATCAAATTCGTGTATGTGGTCTTTTAAGTTGTCAAGCGGCAACGGCTCATATCCATGTCCCTCAATCATAGCAAGATCGGCATATTTTCGTGCCTCCACATATGTTTGAGCACCCAGGGCATATAAATCCTTTGATAATATTTTTCCGATTTTACCATAACCTAAAACAAGGCTTTTACTTCCGTGAATTGTAAAAGGCGTTTCCGCAATCGCTATCTCAATCGCTCCCTCTGCCGTAGGAACGGCATTAGGGATATGGCTATTGATTTTCTCCCCTATTGATTTGTTTAAATGCTCAGAAAGTCATACACAAAATAAAATGATATATTGTAATCTAATATATCAATAAATAAAGACAAGCTTTATCAGCTTGTCTTTGTTTAGTCACATTTTATCTCGCTAACGTGTGCTGTAATTTTTCAAACAGTTTATCGGAAATGCGTATTTTAATTGTAATCTTCTTTAAATCCCATACTATGTATTTTATTTTCTTTTGCATATTCTTCCGCATAACTACCTTTATGTACCCTTATACTAATATATCTGCAACCGTCAAACGCATGTTCACCTATACTTGTTACGCTATTCGGAATAACTACTTCATTAAGCATCGGGCAATCTTCAAACGCACGTTCACCTATACTTATTACGCCGTCAGGAATAACAACTCTTTCCACTGAAATATCCCCTGCAAATTCTTGTGCTATTATCTCATTTCTTCCTTTCGGGATAACAACTTCTATTCCATTTGTATCGAAATAAATAAAATCTTCAGAATATTGTTTTAAATAATAACTATCCATTGGACTCAGTTCAAAATCTATTTGTTTTAAATATTCGTAAATATCAAAGATATTTGTTCCATTCAATTTATCACAATTCAAATAAGATACGCAAACGATATTTTGATTACCTAATGCTAAAAAAGAATTACAAGACGGATTCTCTGCATTTTGTTCTAACACATCAGCCATAATAACACAATTTTCATGTCCTATTGTTTTTGCAAAATATTCAACCATATCTTCCAAACTTTCAGGGTCAACAGACCAGTCACCTGCTTTTATAAATCCGCCTCTGTAATACGCTTCCCTAAAAATATCCTCTGCACTCTTGTCCAGTTTCCATTCTTCTTTTATTTTAATATCGAGCAACTTATCCCAATCACAAATTTTTTCTATTTTTATATTTATTCTTGATTTATATTCCGGCATTTGTCTCACTCCTTGATTTTGTCTACAATCTGAACATTATATTTCTTCAAACGGTATTTCATTTTCCAACGCATATCGCTTTACATAACTGCCTTTGAATGCTCTTATCGTAAGATTTTTGCAACCATCAAACGCAGAATAGCCAATGCTTGTTACATTTGACCAAACAGTTATTTGGTTTAAGCTTTGACAATTCCAAAAAGCATAATCCCCAATGCTTGCTACATTATCCGGAATACTTACTTCTCTTAAACTTTTACATTCCTCAAATGCACCGTCACCAATATTTATCATGCCATACGGAATAGTTATTTCGTTTAAATTTTCACATCCGCCAAATACACCTTTTTCAAGGATTACGACCTTATTTGAAATATTTATTTTATTCAAATTTTTGCAACCATAAAAAGCATCCGCTCCGATATTTGTTACACTGTTTGGAATAAAAATTTCTCCCAAACTCTCACAGTTACTAAATGCACCGCAATCAATATTAAATACATTATCGGAAATTATTACTTCACTTAAGTTTTTACAATTTGCAAAAGCATGTTCTCCAATATGTTTTACACTTTCAGGAATAGTAACACTTTCCAACAAAAAGTTACCCGTAAATTCTTCCGGTCTTATCATTATTCTGCCATTTGGTATAACAATAACTGTTTGATTATTGTCACCATAAGCAAATTTTTCGGAGATTTGTCGTAAAAATTCAATATCCTTTATGCTTAGATGAATATCTATGATTTTTAAATAGTTGTAAATATTGAAAACATTTACTCTTTTCAGCGTATTACCGTTCGGATAAGATATGCGAATAATATATTGGCGACCTATTGCCACAACCGAATCACACTTTTGCTCAATCCCACTACATTCCGTTGTATCAGCTACAACAGCACAATTTTCATAGCCCATTGTTTTGACAAGAGTTTTAACTAAGTCTTCCAAGTTTTTAGAATCCACAGACCACTCTTCTGCTTTTATAAATTCTGTTTGTTTTTTTGAATACGGCACTTTGAAAACTTTTTTTGCATCTTCTCCAAGTCCCCATTCTTCTTTCATCTTTATGTCAAATAACTTTTCCCAATCAGAAACATTTTTTACTTGTATGTTTATTCTTGATTTATATTCCGACATTTACCTCACCCCTTAACCTTTAATCACTATTCTTCTGTTATCCTTAATGAGTAACATATTTATCGTTTAATTCTTTTATTGCACTCATTATCCGCTCGCGCATTGATGTCGGCTCTAACACCTCGATATGCAAACCGTATTGCATTGCCCAGTGAAAAAATGCCTCCTCATTGACTTCCACTTCTACCATACACGTATCCTCATCTTGTTTCGTTATTTTCGGTCCAAATCCAAACCAATCTATAATTTGGTCAATAATATAATTTTTCGCTTTAAACTTTACTCGTATGCTTTCACCGGCAAACATATACAGATGTTCTGCCATATGTTTCGGAAGATTAATTTCACCCTCTTTAAGTTCCTTAATCGATTTTCTTTTTTCATTCATCATTTTTATTCCGGTTATTCTATCAATGCGATAATTTGATAAAGTATCGTACTTATCATAATTGCATATCAAATAATATCTTCCATTCGTCGCCACCATTTGATACGGATTTATGACATATTCACGCTCACGTTTTGGATGTAGTTTTTTGTCCGTGCCATATGAATTATATATAAACGACACCTTTTTACCTTTTGAAATTGCCTCGTCAAGAACATCAATCGTATAAAACAGCTCCTTGTTTTCCGGACGAATTTCCGGCAAACTGCATATATGATTAACTTTTTTCTCAAAATAAATATTTGATAATCCTTTTAATTTATCAATAAGTTTTTTACATTGCTTTTGCGGAATTGTTTTTGAAAACAATACGCTGTCAATTAAAAGTCGAATTTCAGAATCATCAAATTCTCTTGTTATGTACCAATCCGTACAAATAGGTATTTCTTCACCCTTTTCATTCTTTTTTATAATTTCCGTATAATCAATACCAAAATCAAAATCTAAAAGATTCATCAAATTCCTTTTTACGGTTCTTCTGTCAACATCCATGTAATATTCTTTTTTTAATATCTCAATTATCTGTGCTTGCGTAAGACGGTGGTCCATATCCGAATACTTTTTCAGAATATCAAGAATATTTATAATAACCATTTTCTTTGGCGGTATTGTATACATAAAAATCACCTTTCAAATTTTATTCTTTAATTATTTATTATTATACAACATACAATGTGTATTTTTTTGTACATACCACTTACAATGCAAATCAATCTCTAAAAATAACATATTCATCTTTATGCGTATCTGTTGCCCGTACGTTAAATCTTTCTACGAACTCTCTAAAGAATTCACAAACTGTATCTTCATTTGTTTCATCAATAAACACTTTAAATAAATTCCTTTGATTTGCCATTTCGTTTTTTGCAGTTTTTTCTTCAATTATCCCTATCTCGTTTTTTTCATTAATAATTTGTTCAACGAACTCTCTGTCATCTTCAAAAAATTTCTTTCTGCATTCTCTCAACTTGTCCTTTTCTTTTTCATTACCGATAATTGATTTTTCATCTCGATATTGATGAAAAATTATTACATATGACTGTTTACCATTATTCGATCGTGTACCTGTTCTCACTTCATAATAAATTCTGTTTTTTTCATTCCTATCTTCTATATATCCCAATCTTTTTGCCGCCCAACCTTGATGATTATATTGAAACCATCTGTTCTCACCAAATATTTTTCTGAAATATCGGTTGCATTTATCTTCAATACCATTGACCAAACTTGCTTTTCTGTCTAACAAATACTCATAATAATCCGCAAGCATAAACTCCTTATCTTTATGCTTAGAAATAAAGTTCAGTATGTCATCAATATATATACTTTTAACTTCCGCATTAATATTTTTATCCAAATTTTCAATCACTTCTCTTTGCCAATCAAAAACATATCCTGTTTTAAAAAATACATATTGTGCTTTTTCTCTCCAACAAAGTCCGTTATCGTTAAAAAGACTGCCCGTTTTCAATTTTTCAATCTTTTCTATATATTTGCTTTCTTGATTGTCATGTAAAAATGTATCGGTTTTATCCTCAAATATAACAGGTATTATTGTTTTGCCGACACGAATATTTGCATACACATCCATATTCTTATACTGACTACGCGGGCTGTCTTTTTCAAGCTCTATATCCTTTTCTTTAATATTTTCATTATCAAGTATAAATCTTACAAAATCAATTCCTATCTGTCTGTATTTATCATCATCCGAATGACAACATTCCAAAAGCCAACATATCACTGCGTCCTGCGACAACTCTTTTTTTGCATAATTGAATATATTAGGTCTTGTAAGCATTTTTATTCCTCCTGTTTTCTGCTTTATTTGTTTTTCACTTATTATTATACATTACACGGTGTAAAAAAAATAGTACCAATAAAAAGTATTATTGTTTTCATTATAAAAAAAAAGACAATATCTATTGAACCGCCCCCAAAAGTCAGACCAAAAATCTAACTAATTGGAGGCGGTTCATCAGCTTGCCTGTTTTCCCCTACTTGCAGTCACACTCTTTCTTTATCCCGTTCGCATAAATCTTTTTGTGCTGTAAATTCGCCTGCATTTTATCTAACGCTTCACCGTTTATTCGATTTCAAACAAATGCTTTGAAATGGCTTAACAATGCGGTTTATTGGGGTTGTGTATTGTAAAATAAAAATTGTGATTTGATAATATTTTTATTATCCTTAACCATTCACTTCTTTTTGTTCATTAATCAATTCATGCACAAGATATTCATCGCTCATACAATGCATATCAGACACACCGTTACTCATTAATTCATACAACTGTGAATGATAAAAAATATCCAATGCTTTTGCGACAGTAATTGCATTTTCCTTTGCAAAAAGTTCCACAACACGAGCATATTTCTTTTGCAACAAAATCGGATTAGCATTCACAGCTGTTCACTCCCTTCAAAGTGCAAATAGGTTAATGCTTTATCTGTACGAAAAGCTATTTGTAAATTCGGTTTCTCATATCGTAGTCTGCCTATTGCTTCTGTTTTATCTATCAATCCGTCAAAGAACAACTCAACCGTGTTGAATACCTTATCATTTGCAACACCGCCAATAACCATATCATAATCTGTATTGTCTTTTCCGCTGCGACAATTCAAAATAAAATCAAGCCATTCTTCAGAATAGGAATCGAATTTCAAAATTTTAAGTGCTTTATAATCGTTTTCATCAAATTCATAACGTGTAACAATACCATTCTTCCCACGTTTCTTAAATTTACTGCACCACTTTACCGCTTGTTCGTATATTGGAGTAGTATAAAAACCTTTTCCAAAATCAACATTAGGTCTGGAATGTTTTAAATCCGGCTTGTTAATCTCTATAAACGAACCATGATATAAAATCATATTTCCACACCTCTTTCTTTCATAACTTCAATTATATCATTAATGATATAATCTTTACTCTGCGTGTGCAAAATTTCATACTCAGGAATAATATATTCATTCAAAATATTTGTTTGTTCTGTTAGCATTGAATAAACTTTTGGGGCATCAATATTTAACTTATCTGCAACATTTTCGATACAAAAAATAGCAAACTCCAATTCTTTATTGCCAAATTTCTTCTCATTATAATTCACATCAATCACCCCTTTACTGTTCAAGTATAGCATATTTTTACGAGCTTATCAATCTTATAAATTTTTTTACACGGAATATTAAACTTTGTAATATTCCAAACAATTTTATCTTTCCTTATTTTCTCAACAGGCTCATTTATTATTTATCAGTCGCAATTACTTCGTTCATACTACCCGTACGATAACCTTGTAAGTCCATAGTCACATAAGAAAATCCAAGAGCCTTTATACTTGCATATAATTCTTCTCTCATTTTAAGCATTTTTTCAAAGTCCTCCGGCAGTAATTCTATTCGTGCAATATCGCCGTGAATACGAACTCTAAACTGTTTAAAGCCCGAATTTCTCAATATTTGTTCCGCTTTTCCGACTCTCTCAAGTTTTTCGGCGGTGATTTTTTCGCCGTACACAAATCGTGACGCAAGGCAAGCGAAAGACGGTTTATTCCAAGTAGGAAGTCCGAGTTCTTCGGACACATCTCGAATTTCCTGTTTTGTAAACCCTGCCGTTTGCAGAGGGCTTAATACTCCCAATTCATGAATTGCTTTCATGCCCGGTCGATAGTCACCATTATCATCAAGGTTTGAGCCTTCCGCAACCGCATTTATACCATTTTCGGCTGCAACTTGCTTTATAAGGCTGAATATTTCTTTTTTACAGATATAACAACGATTTGTCGGATTATCCGCAAAACCGTTTATATCAAGCGGGTTAACATCACATATAATATGACGTATATTTTCACTTTTGCAAAATTCCTCCGCTTCGCAAATCTCATTACTCGGAATTATACATGAGCGTACCGTAACGGCAAGAGCATTATTTCCGAGTGCTTCCTTCGCCGCCTTTAACAAAAATGTAGAATCTACGCCACCCGAAAATGCTACTGCAACACTGCCTAACGATTTCAAATTCTCTATCATTTTCTCATACTTGCTGTTCATTTTTCTCTAATTCCTCTCCTATCAATCTGCGTGTTTCGTTTATGGAAATACCAAGTTCGTCCGCAATTCTTGCAACGTTGTCATATTCGGCTTTTACACGTTTTACACCATACCCCTCCGACTGTTTAACACGAACATCTCCGTACTTTGTTTTTACTGTGTTTTCTGTTCTGTCAAGTATGTAACGTTCACAAATATTTTGTCTAATACCTATTGTAGAAGTGTATCTGAATATTGCATTTACCATTGTTTCCTTGTCCGAAGTTTTACATATACACGAAAGCAAAGTTCCCGGGCGGTTCTTTTTCATACCGATTGGCACGGTAAACACATCAACCGCTCCCAATTTCAGAAGTTGCTCTGTCGCATATCCGATTTCCTCTGCGGTCATATCGTCAATATTACATTTTAACTCTAAAACTTGTTGTGCTTCACTTTCCGTTTCACCAAGCATAACACGAACACAATTTGCCGTTTCAAAGTCCTTTGCACCCATTCCGTAACCGATTTTTGAAACACGCATAACAGGCATATTGCCGAACTCGTCTGCAAAATGTGCCAAAAGTGCCGCACCTGTCGGCGTACACAATTCACCTTGAACGTTTCCTCCATAAATCGGAATATCCTTTAATATATATGCCGTTGCCGGTGCAGGGACAGGCAATATTCCGTGTGCACACTGCACTTGACCGCAACCTACATGAATTGGCGAAGCGATGATTTTATCAACACCCAACTCATTTATCAGCATACAGACACCTGTAATATCCGCCACTGCGTCCATTTGTCCAACCTCGTGAAAATGTATTTGTTCAATTTCACAGCCATGTGCGTGGCTTTCAGCCTCCGCAATCAAATGATACACCGCCAATATATCTGTGCGTACCTTTTCGGGAATATCAAAATGTTCTATGATATGTTCGATTTCGTGCATACCGGTATGGTGATGGTGGTGATGATGGTCATGATGATGGTCGTGATGGTCGTGCATATGCTCGTCCTCATGTTCGCCATTTACATTTACATCTATATGCGTTCCCGTTATGCCACACTTCACACTTGCCGTCTTACTTACGGTTACATTAGGAATACCAAGTTTATTTAACCTATTCAAAAATTCCTCTGCATTCGGGTGCAACTCCAACAATGCAGACATCAACATATCACCTGCCGCACCCATATTACATTCAATATATAAAGTTTTCATTCATTAAGTCCTCCCATATGATTTATCATACTTGCTTGAAATGCCGCTCCGAAACCATTATCGATATTTACAACGCTTACACCGCTTGCACAAGAATTAAGCATCGACAAAAGTGCCGCTATACCTCCGAAAGACGCACCGTAACCCACACTTGTCGGCACAGCTATAACAGGGCAATCCGCAAGTCCGCCGATAACACTTGCAAGTGCACCCTCCATTCCCGCAATCGCAATAACAACACGAGCGGTCATTATTTCTTCCGTATGCGTAAGTAATCTGTGAATACCGGCAACGCCTACATCATATAAACGTACGGTATTGTTACCAAGCATTTCAGCTGTAATTGCCGCCTCCTCCGCAATCGGTATATCACTTGTCCCGCCTGTTGCGATAACAATTTTCCCAACACGTTCTTTCGGCATAGAGCCTATAATGCCGATATTTGCCATATCGTAATAATCAAGCGGAATTTCTTTGTTGATTTTCTCTGCCTTTGCTTTGTCAAGTCTTGTGATTAAAATATCTTTTTGTCCATGTTCCGCAAAAGATTTTGAAATGCCTATGATTTGTTCGGCGGTTTTCCCTGCACCGTAAATCACTTCCGATACACCTTGACGCGATTTTCTATGAAAATCCGGTTTTGCATATCCCAAATCTTCAAACGGCTCATTTTTTATATGAAGCAATGCGTCGTCAACTAAAATATCTCCGTTTGCAACATTTTGCAATAATTTTCTGATTTCGTTCTGTTCCATAAATTCACCTTCAACGCACAAAAGGCGGCTTGCCGCATTTTGCGGCGAAGTCGCTTAATTTTGCTGATTATTCACTTTTATTATATCATTATTTATTTAATCCTTCAACCCAAGAATTAACCTCATCTCGTACATTTGAACCGACTAATGTTTAACTACTCTCCTTTTATATCTGTTGAAGCGGCAAGCTCCGTTTGTGTTTCGTAGTATGCAATTCTTTCTTTTAATCTTTCAATCGTTGCCGATAGTGCCTGTGAGCCGAGCACCATTCTAAGCGGTGCTTTTTCCATATCAACACTTTCAATTATACGTTGTGCCATTTTTGTGGGGTCTCCGGGTGCAAGTCCCTTTGAAGCATCAAGCATATTCAAAAAGCCATGACAACTTTCATACTCGTCCATAAGTTTTGCAACCTTTGCACTACCGTAACGGAACTCTGTTCTCGCACCTCCGGGCTCTACAATGGTTACTCCGATATTAAACTGTGCCACTTCCTGTGCAACCGCTTCGCAAAAGCCCTCAATACCGAATTTTGTGGCATGGTACATTGAATTTGCGGGATATGCAACTTGACCGCCATATGATGATAATTGAATAATTCTTCCGCCACCTTGTTTTCTTAAATAAGGAAGTGAAGTTTTTATAAGCTGAATTGAGCCTGTTAAATTAGTTGCGATGATGTGATTGATTTCATCGTCGGATAATTCCTCCGCACAACCAAACAAGCCGTATCCTGCATTACTTACAACAACGTCGATTTTTCCGTGTTTTTCAAATGATTCCTTTACCGTCTGTTGCACCGCCGCTACATCTGTCACGTCAAGAATACGGCAATCAAAATTTACGGGATATTTTTGTATTAAGTCCTCAACCTTTGCAGTATTCCTAACCGTTCCGATTACGACATCACCTTTTTCAAGCAACTGTTTTGTCATTTCATATCCAAAACCGCTTGACACTCCTGTAATTAACCATGTTCTACTCATTTTAAAAATCCTCCTTTTCCGCTGCACTGTTTACACATCTAAGTGCGTTTAATGAACGTGGATAGCCAATGTATGGCAGACACTGCGATATAATTTTTATTAAAAATATTTTGTCGTTTCCTATACGCATATTTGCCGCCGCATGACTTGTAAGCTGAGGTTCACAGCCGCCTTGTGCCGCAAGGAAACAAAATGTAATCATTTCACGCTGTTTGTAGTCAAGTCCTTTTCGCGTGTAATAATCGCCAAAACAATTATCGGCAAGCCATAAATTTATATGTCGGCTTTCTTCCGGTCCGGACTCCCAAAAGTCACGCATACCCTCGCCGAAAATTTCAACCTGTGCCTTTGTTCCTTCTTCACGGCGATTTTCAGTTGTTGTAGTGGCTTGATTTTCAAGCGGAAGTTTTATTCCTTTTTCAGTAAAGACTTTGTTCATCACCTTTAAAAACGGAAAAACTCTGCCTATTCCCAAATATGCCGTTGCTTGATATACAATCTCTCGTATCTCAACGGGTGTAACGCCAAAATTTATTGCCGCACCGAGCATTATCGAAAATTCATCTACGCCCTGACAGCCCAAAAGTGTGGCTAAAATTGCGATAAATCTTGTTTTATCGTCAAGGTCATCGCTGTTGACAACTTCGTCAAACGCAAAGTTATCAAATCGCTCAATAAATTCGGGATCTGTTTCCAAAAAAGCAGAATGGTATTTCGGAAACATTTTTTCATGATAATTTTTTGAAAATTCCGTTATTGCCATTTTTCTTACTCCTTTATTATTTCACTATTTGTTTTGCATGGTCCGCAACAAGCTTTTCTGATTTTGAAGCGTCTGCACCGTGAACGGCAAAACCTTTTTCAAAAATCGCTCCTGTGCATATTTTCTTTAAATCTCGCTCACAACTGCCAAGACCACTGCCCTCGTGCGTCATTACGGCAATTACCTTTTTACCGTTCCAATCAAGTCTTTCAAGCTGCGTAAACACCGCCATAGGATAAGTGCCCCACCAGCATGGACCGCATATGAATATATTTTCATATTCATCAATGCTGTCAAGGTATTTTTTAAGTTCAGGTCTTGCGCCGCTGTTAAGCTCTTGCTTTGCGTCATCAATACACTCATAATAATCGGCTGAATATTCCTTCACTGTTTCAATCTCAAATAAATCTCCGCCTACGGCTTTTTGAATAAACTCTGCGACAATCTCTGTATTTCCTTTATCCAAATTTTTAATGCTTCCGTTCCAATAATTTTGACCTTTTCTTGAATAATAAATAATTAAATTCTTTGACATTTCGTGCACCTCATTTACTTTCAATTTATGATTTAATTTTAATACAACAAACCGTTATTATCAAATCAATATTTTAATCGTTTTCATAAGTTAAACTTATGTGAAGTAAAAAATACGCACAAATATGTGCGTATTTTAATTTTTATTGAGTTGTACTTTTAATTCATTTGCAAATTCCTCTATGTAATAATTTGAATTTTTAACTTTCCAAAAAGCACAGTAATTACGCTGTATCTGTTTCCCGTCTCGTAACAGCGGTAAACGTTTTGCGGCAGGATTTATATTCCAAAATGTGCCGATACGTTCAACAGGCATAAATCCACGATTACCTGCAACCATAAGTTGTCCCTCGTCAAGAGTTTGAGCATAAATAAAGTTTCCGCCAAATCCCAGTACCTGCTGATAAAATTCACGTTCCGACTTTTGCTGTTCCTTTGACGTTATCAAAATACACGGCATATTTTTCAAATCATCAACAGTTACTCTTTCTTTTTGACTTAAATCGTTTCTTAAACAAACCTCTGCATAACAGCGTGCTTTTCCAAGTTCAAAATTCACAAATTCGTCCGAAAATGCACGTCTTTGGTCATTTATGGCAATGTCTATATCATCGGAACGTAACAAGTCATATATTTCCTCGTGCGTTCCCGTAATAACGCTTATAGACACTTCAGGATACTTTTCCGAAAATAATGCGATTGCATTATTCAATTCTATACTGCTGTAATGTTTCGGATAAGCAATTTTTAATATCAGCTCGTCATCTCGACCTATACGCTGTACTTCTTTGCATATACGTTCAGCTTCTAAAAGAAGTGCCGTTCCGTGCCTATACATATATTCACCTGCATGCGTAAGAGAAAATCGTCTGTTTTCTCTTTTTATAAGTTTAACGCCTAACTCTTTTTCAAGAGATTGTATCTGCTGTGAAATTGCCGATTGCGATATAAAACACTTCTCCGCCGCCTCCGTAAAACTGCCTTCCTCGACAATCGTGCAAAAATATTTTATTTGCCGCAATAACATATCCCCACCTACCGCTCTGTTGTTTGTTTTAGTTTCTTTACTAATTATATCATAATCAAGAATTAAAGTCACGAATAAAATATATTTTATTACTCTTAATATATTGATATTACCAATATTTATCTTGACTTTAACATAAATCAGATTTATAATTATGCAGAGAATGAATTTTTTCAGATACGGAGGTAAACTAATGAAAAAAATTACTGCAAAAGCATTAGCCGTTCTAATGGCGTGTACAATGATTCCGGCAACATTACCGATTGTTTCAAATGCCGAAGTCAACGATGTCATAGACGGTACAAGTGCTGTACTATACAGCCACGATGCATCTGACAGACCTATGGAATCATTAAACAGAGGTCTTGTCGTTCAAGCATTGAATGGCGGTAACTACTTATCTTGGCGACTTATGGTTGACGAGGACGAAGTGTACGGAACTTCAGAAAGCAATGTACCATTCAATATATATAAAAACGGTCAATTTCTTGCAACCGAAACATATTCGACAAACTATATCGACCCTAACGGTACAAGTAGTGACACATATCAGGTAGCACCGATTGTAAACGGTGTTGAGGGAGAGAAAAGCGATTCTGTCGCTCCGTTTGCAAGCGGCTCGAATTACTTTGACATTCCCGTTGACAAACCGAAGTCAACACTTACCACAACAACTACAATAACCACTGACGAGGACGGAAACGAATTACCTGAAAATCAGTGGTACACGGAAAAAAAGGTAAATGAATACACTATCGGTGATACCTCATGCGGTGACCTTGACGGTGACGGAGAATATGAACTCGTTGTAAAATGGGACTGTGCTCCACGTGACAATTCACAAGCAGGTCTTACAGGAAATGTTTATCTTGACGCATACAAGCTTAACGGCAAAAAATTATGGCGTATTGATTTAGGTAAAAATATCCGTGCAGGTGCGCACTATACCCAATTCCTTGTTTACGATTTCGACATGGACGGTAAAGCGGAAGTTGCCTGCAAAACGGCTCCGGGTTCAATTGACGGTGTGGGCAAATACGTTTCGGAAACAAGCAGTGTTGATGAAATCAGAAATGCCAATGACAATACCGTCAGCTATGTAAATCAAAACGGCTACATATTGGACGGTAACGAATACTTTACCGCATTTGACGGCGAAACAGGTAAAACAATCGATACAATATACTACCCTATCCCACGTCTTGACTACGAAAGTTGGGGCGATACAAACGGAAACCGCTGTGACAGATACGTTGCAAGCGTTGCATGGCTTGACGGTCAGCGTCCTTATGCGGTTTACTGGAGAGGTTACTACATGGGCAGAAACGGCAGACAGCGTCACGGCACATGCGGTATCAGCCTTGAAAACGGTGTCCTAAACCCTAAATACAAATTTGATACATACAGCGAGGATACCGACGCATACACTCCCGGTAACGAAAAATATGTCGGCGAGGGTAACCACAATATGACGGTTGCAGACGTTGACGACGACGGTAATGATGAATTTATAAGCGCAACGCTTTGCTATGAGGTAAACGACGAGGACAAGCTTATGCCGAAGTGGTACGGCGGCAGACAACACGGTGACGCACTTCATATCGGCAACTACGACCCTACAAACAATAATTTCGAATACTTTTCCGTTCATGAGCACGGCGATTTTGGTATGACGCTTATGGATGCAAAAACAGGTGAAGAAGCCTTCCACGTTTCCGATAGCAATGATACGGGACGTGGTCTTATGGCAAACATAGGCATGGGCGGATATTATCAGATGTCCTCTAATGCAGGTACATACGTTGCATACGGCAACAATGTGTTTAAAAAAGTAAATGCAAGTATGGGTCAGAATTTCAGAATTTTTTGGGACGGCGACCTTTACGATGAAGAACTTGACGGTCTAACCATTACTTCATGGAACGGTGCGGGACGAAGCACAATCTTCAAGGCAGACGGTTGTACAAGCATAAACAGCACAAAAGCAAACCCGGCACTTCAAGCCGACATATTCGGTGACTGGCGTGAGGAGGTTATCTACCCTCTTACGACAAACGATGCGCTTCGAGTATATACAACAAATATTCCGAGTGAATATAAAATTAAGAGTCTTATGTTTGACAGCGTGTACAGAAGCGGTGTTGCTTCGGAACAGTCGGCATATAACCAACCTCCTCATGTAAGTATGTATATGAGTGAAGCGGTAATGAGAGGTAATGTTACAAATATCAGTATTGAACACGAGCCTACAAAGAAGAATTACATCAAAGGTGAACAACTTGATACAACAGGCTTAAAACTTATCGCAACATACGAAAACGGCAGAGTAAGCGAACTTACCTATTACGAAACAAACGGCTATGACCCAAGCAAGCTCGGCGAACAGACTGTTACAGTTTCATCAGGCAACGCAAGTGCTTCCTTTAAGGTAAATGTCACAAACGGCACAACATATTACAGTGACAATTTCCAAGACAACGACCTTTCAGACATAACGATTTCACGGCAAGATAAAGCCGATCAATCGCAAAAGCTTGACGGTCTTGATTTAAATATCGGTTCAAAAAGCTCCGGCGGTGATAAAACAAGCGGTTACTTCCTCGGAAACAGAAACGGCAAAAGCTTTTTGGCATGCTTCGCCGGCAATACATCCTCGGCAAGCCGCGGTGCGTCAATAAAATTCAACGAAGAAAGCTATGTCCCTAAATTCACTGAATTAGCCGATAACGAAAAAATCGTACTTAACTTTGACGCATACTATCATTCAGAAAAAGATACAATGCAAATTTACGGCGTAACCAATTCCACAAACGGAGCAAGCAATAAGCTTATTTACGACCCTTACCTTTCATATCAGAATAACAACAGTATTCCGCTTAACGAATGGTTTAACGTAAATATCGAAATATCAAAATATGACAGCACGAATAAAAATGCAAAAAATGCGACAATCACAATGACCGACCTTGACGGCAATCAGCTTTATACAAATTCGTTTAGAACAGTCGGTCAATACATCGATAAATTTGCATTTTATGTGCCTGACGTGCAAGTTGATATAGGCTATATGTCGCTTTCGACAACAACTCTTTTCGACTCAATCGACATAACAACCGAACCTACTAAAACATCATACACCTACGGCGATGATCTTGACCTAAGCGGTATGGTTGTAAAAGCATACTATTCGGACAATACCTCAAAAACTATTACAGATTACACTGTAAGCGGTTATGACCCGACAAAGGTCGGTAAGCAGACCGTAACCGTTCATTACCTTGACATGACGGATACATTTGAAGTTACGGTAGCGGAGGGCGAACTTTCCTCAATCGAAATAGCTTCAAATCCGAGCAAAACAACCTACTTTACAGGTGAACAACTTGATACAAGCGGTTTATCCGTAAAACTAAACTATGCGAACGGCTCATCGAAAACAATAACGGACGGCTTTGACGTAAGCGGTTTTGATAATCAGACAGTCGGTACAAACACATTAACCGTTTCATACGGAGGAAAAACGACAACATTCACCGTTACAATAGTAAGCAGTGAACTTACAAGCTATGTAAATGACGACTTTGAAAGCTATGACGACTCTCAAATAACAATCAAAAGTCAAACATTAACTGAACAAAATCAAGACTTAGGACCGTTTAAATTAACATTGGGTACAAACAAACAAAAATTAGACTCATACCCGCACTTTGCAATACTTACGGATAACGGCAACAAATCACTTGAAATAGCAACCGGCGGCTCGGCAAATCCGGAAAGAGGTCCAAAGATTACGCTTGGCGACAGCGTAACTTTGCCGGAATTTGCAAACATTCCTGCAAACAAATACCTTGTATTTGACTTTGATGCGTTGTATCAAAACGATACATCAAATGTACAGCTTTGCGGAGTGACCGATTCATATTTATCAACAGCATTTAATAAGCTTACATACGACCAATATTTATCTGTAAACAAAAACGCAAATATCCCGGTAGGCGAATGGGTCAATATTCATCTTGCCGTAAACAACAAAAAGGATTTGTTCCTGACTATAAGCGACAAGTCGGGAAATGTTCTTAATTCAAGAAAAGTCACAACATCGGGCGATAAATTTGAAAAATTCGTATTCTACGGCGGTGTAGGTAAAATACAGCTTGACAATTTGAAAATATATGAAGATAAAATTTCATCAATGACTCTTACTCCTCCGACAAAAACATCATACGCACTCGGTGAAGAACTTAACCTTGACGGAATGGTCGCAAAATTAAATTATTCCGACAAGTCTGTCGGAACAACGGCTTATACGGTAAGCGGTTATGACAAAACAAAAGTCGGTATGCAGACTGTAACCGTTTCATACGGTGATTATTCGGCGAACTTTGACGTTACCGTAAACGGTATATCGTCTATCAAGGTAACACCTCCTACAAAGACAACATATCTTGAGGGGCAGGACCTTAACACTGACGGCATGGTCGTTACAGCCGTAACCACTGATAACCAAAGAATTACCGTTCCCGACGGTTACTCGGTAAGAGGTTTTAACAAGACAAAATTAGGAAAACAGACAATCACGGTTACATATCAAGGTCTGTCGACAGAATTTGAAGTCAATGTAATTTCCGTAAAGAGTATTGAACTTACAAAGCCGACAAAACTTGAATACAAATACGGCGAAAGCCTTGATACATCGGGCATGAGTGTAAAGGCTATATATGACGATAATCAAAGCGAAGTAATAAAATCCGGTTATTCCGTAACGGGCTACGACAAGACAAAATCGGGTACGCAGACAATAACCGTTACATACAGAAATCAAACGGCTACATTTGACGTTACGGTTGCAGAACCTCAAATTACGAAAATCGAAATCACTACCCCACCGACAACTACGGAATATTATGTCGGACAAGATTTGAAAACAGACGGCATGGTTGTTACCGTGACATTCGAGGACGAATCAACTCAAACTACTACGGCTTATACACTTAGCGGCTACGACAAAAAGACGGTCGGCACACAAACCGTAACAGTTCGCTACAAAGGTTTTTCCGATACATTTGATGTAACAGTCAAAGAAGCGGAAGCTGTTTCGATAAGCGGCGTAACAGTTGAAGATAAGACATATGACGGTAAGCCGATTGAATATAGCGGCACACCGACAAGCGACAACTACAGCGGTGACTATGAATACATTTGGGAAACGGCAGACGGAACAGTGCTTGACAGTGCTCCGATAAACGCAGGCAACTACAAGCTTGTCGTAAAGGTATCGGATGAAACTTTCGCACACACAGGCTCGGTTGAAATTCCGTTCACGATAAACAAAGCGGCTCTTACAATTACGGCTGAAAATAAATCTATTGCTTTCGGCATGAATGCTCCGGAATTTACATGCAAAGCTGACGGACTTGTTGACGGAGATACACTGTCAGCTACATACTCATGCGACTACACTGTTGAAAGTCCGATTGGCGATTATGCTATTATTCCGACCGATTGTACATTTACATCGGGCAGCAAGGATAACTATGACATCACATACGTAAACGGCACTCTTACCATAAAAGAAGCCCAAAAGGTTGATATAAGCGGTGTAACCGTTGAAAGCAAGACATATGACGGTGTTGCCGTTCAGTATAGCGGCACTGCAGAAAGTGCGGACTATGACGGTGAATTTGATTATATCTGGCAGACTGACAGCGGTACGGTGCTTGACTCTGCTCCGATAAACGCAGGCAACTACAAACTTGTTGTAAAAGTACCGAGTGACAACTTAGAATATGTTGGTTCGACAGAAGTTTCTTTTACAATAAATAAAGCAAATCTTACGATTACTGCTGCAAATATGAGTACAAACGTAAATTCAGTCGTGCCTGCATACAAATTTACTTCATCGGGTCTTGTCGGTGATGACGCACTTGATACAATATTCTCATGTGAGTACACAAAAGACAGTGATGTCGGTACATATGTTATCACCCCGACAGATTGTACATTTACATCGGGTGTTAAAAATAATTATAACATTGAATATGTAAACGGTACTCTTTCGATATACGGTTCAAGCTATAACAAAACATCAAAAACGGTAAAAATATATTCTAAATATGATACAGATATAGACTGTTATATAGTATCGTACGCAGAAAACGGAACTCTTGACGGTATCAAAAAAGAACATTGTTCTCTTAAAGCTGACAAAATTTCAACCATTGATATTTCATCATTAAAGATATCAGAAAATGATAGTATAAAAATATTCCTTTGGGATAACAACCTAACACCGGTTGAAATAACAAATTAATACAATAGCATTATTGCAATATAAAAGAACCGACCTCCATAGTTAAAAGGTCGGTTTTTTTTGTATTTAATTTAACTGTCTATCTACACTTTCTTTAATACAAAATACACTACATTTATCTACATTTATCTACATTTATCTATATTTATCTACATTTATCTATATTTTATGTACAAATATTAATATTTGCTTCTATACTATATATTATTTATCTATTCGCACTTAAGGCAGCACCTATAATTCCTGCATCATTATTCAAAGATGCAATTTCAATTTTTGTCTTTGGTCTATATTTATTGAATTCATTTATTTCAACAAATTTTCTGATTGGATTCAAAAGATATTCCCCTTCTTTACTTATTCCGCCACCAATAACCAAAATCTCAGGTTCAAAAATATTTATGACACTTGTTATACCGTCAGCAACATATTCTGTATATTTCTCAACCACTTCCAACCCTGCCCTATCACCTGCTTTTGCCGCCTCAAAAGCCACTCTGCCATTTACTTCACCGAATTTCCCCGAAATTTTATGCATTAAGCTGTCCGGATTGTCAGTCATTTTTAATTTAGTCTGATTTATGAGAGCAGTTACAGAACCATATGTTTCCCAGCAGCCGTGTTTCCCACAAGTACACCTTTCACCACCATTTATAAGTGTCATATGTCCCGGTTCTATTCCTACACCGTTAAATCCTCTATAAATTTTACTGTTAATAACTGCACCACCGCCTATACCTGTACCAAGTGTTATCAGAATATAGCTTGAAGCATTATGTCCATTTGCCGTATATTCGCCCAAGGCAGCTGCATTTGCGTCATTTTCAAGATTCACTGAAATATTAAGCTGTTTCTCCATAAATTTACGCATTGGCACATTCTTCATCGGGATATTATTTGAATACGATATTATACCATTTTTATTGTCCACCGTTCCCGGGCACCCAATGCCAACTGCTTCAATCTTATTAATGTCCATCTGCGACTTATCTAAAAGTGTTTTACACAATTTAGTCATATCAAGCATTATCGCTTCTATCGGACGTGTATTCAAAGTAGGAACACTATCCTTTGCAATAATTTTTCCTGTTTTATCAACAATTCCTGCAGCGATGTTAGTTCCACCTAAATCTATTCCTATATAATACTTCATCTATAAATCACTCCATTCCTTAGGTTTGTTTAAAATTTTATAAAAATGATAATATAATTTCACAAGGTCCGCTAACAGTATATTCATTATTTTGAGCGGGGATAAATATACTATCTCCCTTATTCAGTTTAAGAATCTCTCCACCCATATACAATTCCCCGCTTCCGTCTGTAATTATAAGTGAATGAAAGCTTGTTTTATCAATTCTAAGCTGCACTCTATTTTGTACTTTCAGTCGACGAACGGTGAAATAATCACATTGAGTCAAAATAATATCATCACCATCAAGCACAGAATTTGAATAAGTAGATTTTTTCAAATTTGAAGATTCAAGAGCTTCTCTAATATGTAATTCTCTTTTATTCCCGTCCTTATCGCGTCTATCATAATCATATACACGATAAGTCGTATTGGAATTCTGTTGTATTTCACATATAAGAATTCCCGCTCCTATCGCATGTACAGTTCCCGCAGGTATGAAAAATACATCTCCTTTGTGAACAGGCACCTTATTAAGTACATCTGTTATTGTATTGCTTCTGATTGCATCTTGATATTCCTGCTTTGTAATATCTTTTTTAAATCCGTAATACAGATATGCACCAACATTGCAATCGAGTATGTACCACATTTCTGTCTTAGCATTTGCACCGTCATGGCAAGTGGCATACTCGTCATCGGGATGAACCTGCACAGACAAATTCTTTTTTGCATCTATAAACTTTATAAGTATTGGAAAATCGTCAAGGGCAAGACCTTTTGTACCTACAATTTCCTTTCCAACTATATCTATGTACTCTTTCAAGCCATATCCTTGATATTTACCATTGGCTATTATACTTTGACCGTCCTTATTAGCCGATAGTTCCCAACTTTCTGCCAGTATATTCAGTTCTGATTTTTTATTAAACACAGTTTTTAATTTTGTTCCACCCCAGAGATAATCCTTAAAAACAGGAATAAGGCGAACAGGATAAAGTTCTGACACTATTTTCACTCCTTTGATATTTATAATAGCCATGTGCAAAACACTGAAAAACATAGAGTTTATACACTTTTACGGATATGGCTAATCCGTTTTGTCACTATAAATTATATTGGGTATATAGAAAAACCACTCTGATTTGGTATAATATTTGCACGTTTTTAATTTATTTTATAATAAATAACCAACAGAACATACAAACGACACAAAATTCCATTTAGTTTGACATGGGTAACGTTTTTTAAGATAAGAATTTACAGTCGGTTATATGTTCTGTTTATAAATTAATATTTAGATGTTTTGTTATATTATTTATCCATCTTCAGCGAATTACAACGTGGCATCATTCCATTTAAGTCATTCCACATAAATACTTTTGCATAAGAATAGTCCTCCGGTTCTTCCACTGTCTTTGATATATCATCACCTTTTTCAATAGCTCCTATTTCGGCTATTGACGTCTTAATCAAGACAGAATTATTGTTTAATGTTTTATAAAATGCAACTATTACAACGCTTGAGCTATCATCTGTGTCTGTACGCTTTCTTACGCTTACATTCCCTTTTTCATAGCTGTTTATCTTATATACAGCCATATCTTTTTCCGACCATTTTGCATATAAAACCATATCACCAACGGAACCTTTGGCAATAGCTGCAACTGCATTTTCAAATGCAGCATCTGTATACCATCCCTCGAAGTTATATCCATCCTTTGTCGGAACCGGCAATGTTATCGTATCTGTTTCAATAGTATACGATACAGGAGCATTTTCGGCATTTATTCCGCCATTAAGCTCATATGTAATCTTATATTCATTTATTGACCATTGTGCAATAAATGTAATAGCACCGCTTATATCATTTGGGACTGTATATGTGTCATTCTGTGTACCATATTTATAAACCGTGTCATCAGTGCCTGTCTTCCAGCCTTCAAATGTATATCCTAATTTTTTGGGTTCTTGATTAGGAATTTTAATTATCGATGTTTCCGCAATATTATATTGGGTGTTATCAGTAGGAATTGTTTCCTCATCCGCTCCTACCGCAGAGTATATAACTACAAAATTACCCACTTCTGTATACTGAGCATAAATTGTAAGCTCTGTATTATTTCCGAACAGTGCAAGCATATTTGAAGCGGTATTAAGATTATCCATCGTAATTACAGTTCCTTTTGTCGGTGCATCAAACCAGCCCTTGAAGTTATATCCTTGTTTTTCCGGATTGTCATTCGGTAAAACGGGTAAATTTTCAACACTGCCGTATATAGTCGTTGTTGTACCTGTACCCTCTTGCAAATCCAGATTAATTGTATACTGTATCGGACGTACATTCACTGTTATCGTAACATTTTTACCTGGCATTATGAATGTATAGCTGCCATTTTCTTCTGTAATAGTGTTTAAATTTTCTCCGTCAGCAGTACACAAAACATTTTCCAACGTATATCCCTTAGGAAGCGTAACCGTAAATGAAACTTCATCATTTTCATATGCCTTTTCTGCCACATTTATCGTACCTTGTACTATATCTGACGGAATTGTTCCCGTTGATACAAAGCTTGCGGTAATACTTCCTGACGCTATTTCATCCCATTTTGCATATAATATTTTATTTCCCGTCGTGCCTTGTTCGATTATTTCTATCTTGTTTTGGTATTCAACATCAGTGTACCAACCGCCAAATGTATATCCCTTTCTTGTACCGGGAGCGGCAAGAGTTATTGCCTCAGTTTCAACCGTATAGTTTGACGGATTGGTGTTTGTTGCATCATTAAGTCCCTCGTAAGTTATCGTATAATTTAACAGAGTCCAGTGTGCATATAATGTGACTGTTGCTTCGTTTCTAAAGATGTCAGACAGATTGTCTTTTGTTATCCCATTAACCTGACTGCCATTGTTTTCTTCAGTGTACCAGCCGTCAAATTTGTATCCGGCTTTTGTTGGTATAGGAAGTTCAATACCATTATCAGGGATATTTTCTTCCTCAAAATCCTCAACCATTACTTCACTTCCGCCGCACGCATTAAGTGTGACAGAATACACCTGTGAATTCGGAGCTACTTTGTATGTACCATCGCCGTTATCAATAACTCTGTATGTTTCCGTGTCGGTAACATAGTTTGTCGGGTCAAATGAATATGTTCCGCCGGAAATAGTGATGACCGTTGTTGTGTTAGCGGGCTTTGTCGCACCAATAGTAGATTTAAACGTTCCGCCCGTGATATTTATTACCGGCACTGTTTCTGTAGTGGCTTCATCACCATCAAGAATACTGTAACCGTTATTCTCTGCGGTATTTTCAAAAGTGCCTCCGTTTATTGTAAGAGTTCCGGAAAAGCCCTTTACAGTGTTAATCGCACCTCTTTTACTAACAGAATTCTTAAAAGTTCCGCCATTTATTGTAATTTCGCTTGAACCCGAGAAGGTAATACTGCTCATATTCCCGTTATAATTGAATATTCCACTATTTATCACCGCGGTACCATTGGCAACTGACAGAGCATAGCCCTTATATTCAGAATCATCATTTATAACGGTATTTTCAATATTTATAGTACCGTTTGAAAGGTTTACCGCATAGCTATTTCCGTTAATTACAGAATCTTTTAAATGAAGTATTGAACCCGTACCGCTTAACATTATCGCTTGACTCATTGCCTCAACTTTTGCTCCGTCAATGGTAAGAACTGCATCTTTTACTGCAAATTTTATACCATAAGAAGTTGATGTATTAACATTCTTGATTGTGCCTTTTGTTGTACCTGTATCAACAACTGTAAGGTTATACATTGCTTCTATGACCGTTGAGCCGCCTCCACTCAATGTATGTCCATTAAGGTCAAGACGCATTGCACACTTTGTCTTTATACTTGATGTTCCCAAATCAATATCTGCACCCAACTTTACATAATCATCAGACGCTGTAAGAGTGTTAATTTCCTCAATACTCGATACAATTTTTGCTACCGGCTCCGGTGTCGGTTCCGGTGTTGGTTCCACTCCTTTTTCCGTCACAACATACTTGCCTTCGGCAACCTTTGTGATACTATATATATCTGTATCTATACAATTTGGATACAGCACAGTCGGGTCTGCGGCAAACTGCCCACCTTTTATAGATATTTCAGTTGCTGATGAGTTTGTTGGCTTTGTTTTTCCTATTGCCGATTTGAATGTTCCATCATTAATATTTATTACCGGTGACGCTATAATCTCACTTGTTTCTGCGTCTATAGACTGATAGCCCTCATTGCTATCGAGGATACTGTACCCTCCGGCATTTGTATTCTCAAAAACACCTCCATTAATCGTAACAGTACCTACAAATTGTTTATCTGTAACTATAGCACCTCTTCCACTGTTTGGATTTGTGAATGTGCCGCCATTAATTGTCAACTCACTTGAACGTGCTACAAGAAGAGTGTTTGTGGTTCCGTTATAGCCAAATGTTCCGTCATCTATAATGGCAATACCGCCCTGCAAATAAAGTGCGTAGCCTTTATAATCCGCTTTATTATTTATAAGAGCATTATCAATATTAATCTCACCGCCGTTCGTTCCTACGTTTATGGCATAGCTGCCCCCGTTAATTACTGCGTCCTTTATATTGCACTTTCGTCCTGCAACATTAATCAATATCGCTTGACCTCCCGCATCAATTTCTGCACCGTCAATATTTATTGTCGCTGCTTCTGTTGTACCTCTTATTCCATAAGAGGTTTGCGTTGTACCTGTATTTATAATGGCACCTTTGGTGCTTCCTGTGTCAACAATCGTTATTTCGTGTCTTGGGTCCACTACGAACGGTCCCGAAGATGTCAATGTATGACCGTTAAGGTCAAGATGTGTCACACTTTTTGTCGTAAAGCCTGTTGTGCCAAGGTCTATATCTGCTCCAAGAATTATATTTCCCTCAGTGCTTGTAATCGCTGCAAGCTGCTCTGCCGTTGTAACAGTTACAGGGTCCGGTAGCGGAGTAGGCGTCGGTTCAGGAGTTGGAGTTGGTAAGCCCCATTCTATATCACCTTTTATGCTTGTATGAGTTATATTATCAATCATGAATGAACCTTCCCCACTGTTTTCAGCAGAAGAAAATATAAAACCTCTTACGCGTGCACAATCAAGATTGCTTCCTCCATCAAGTATCTTAAACTCATCAAACGGAACTCGAAATTGTTTCCACTCCGTCGTCAAAGTGAATTCCTTAGTGTCTGTATAAGTAGTCATCGCACTTGCTGCGTCAATCACCCCAACATTTATCTTTTCATTCTTGCCGCTTGTAGATTTTCCATAAAACACAAAGTCTGTCATATATTCCATATCAGTTTTTAAAGTAGCACGGTTAGCAGTACGCTCATCGTCATTTACATTTCCTTTAAAGAAATCATTCGGTGAATAAACCACCTTTGCCTTTGACGGTATGTTTCCGTTTCTTGAATATTTCACCTCAAGTGCTTTTGAATCAAATCCAAGCCCTCCTTCTTCTTTAGTCGCAACGATTGTATCTCCCTCACTTCCGGATTCTGTGGATATTGCTGCCTCATATTTTGTGGTGTTCTTATTATAAGTAGCAAAATCATAAACAAATGTCTTTTCTGGATACGGAATCAGACGTTTCGGCTTTGTGTTTGAGAAGCCAATATTATCAATATAAAATTCGGCAGTTGTTCGCGTGTCTGCTGAAATCTGAACATACGTTATATCTTCAGGGTATTCAACATTACCTTCTAAACTGTATATATATTGATGCCAATCAGTATCGTCCTCTGCCATATTTACAGTAATATATGCCAGTCCACTTAAACTTACTGTCAGCTTCTGTGCAATACCATTACATTTGATATCAATGGTAAAATACTTGGCATTCATAGACGGAACAGTATTAAGGTCAAATTTTGCTCTGCAACCCTCAGTATCAGTTGCATCTCTTGTATATGTCACACATTTTGTTTTTGTTGTCTCACCATTTATGTTTAAGACATTCGCATCTGTAATTTGCATTGTTGTTCCCGTAAATTTGGAATTCCACGCCGTAGTCTGTTTTTTAAAGCCAGTCGTATCTATATCAATATAGCTTTCCTCTCCCATATCCTTATGAGGATATGTATTGGCAGTATAAACAGGTGTAGCGAGTTTTACAATTTTTACATTATCAATAGTTATAGATCCCGTATCTGCCGTAGCGGCTCCAAAATATATGCCGGAAAGAGCGGCGTCAAGCTTACCGTCAGTCTGCGGATTACCCTGTTTCACAAGCTCATTTATGCCTATTGTTACTGTTTGAACGTCTGTGTTTACATCTACAGCTTTAGTCCATACTTCCATATCAGAACCATAAAGACCTATATTTACACTTCCAGCAGTTGCTGCGGAAATATCCATTGTTATTGTCTGAATTCCATTTAAATCCCAATCAAACGGGAAATTCAGTGTTGCATACCAGTTCGCCGCCTCAGGTGTTATCGCTACATTTTCGCTTTCATCAGAATATTTAATCGAAGCCTTACCCGATGGAGCAGTATAGCTTCTGAATACATCGTCTGTGCTGAAATCTGTTGAATATACACCGTCAAGCTTTTCCGGTGCAGTGTTGTATGAAAGTAAGCGATTCTTTATATGAGTACCGTTATATGCCGTAGTCTTATAATCCCATGAATAGAGCATTTTCGGCGATGAACTCATATGCAGATTCCATGCTGTCCAGTTTACAGGAATTCCGTCATACTGATTGTCAGTATCGTCCATCCAGTTCATAATCTGATTCATCCATATATCGCTTGTGCAGTCTCCGCCCGATATGTTCTTGTCGGATGAGTCCCATCCCCATTCACCTATAATCACCGGTGCAACACGTCTTACCGGACCTATTATCGTATCCCATGCGGTTTTTGCACCCTTAACCGGATATGCGTGAGAGTCATACATAACACCATGGCCTTCCGCCGTATCTATTAGTCTATATCCATTTGGGCGTTCATTATAGCCATCAGCAAAACCGCTTATATCAAATGCCCAGTTCAGACCGCCGGCTATACAGATATTATTTGCACCTTGTTTGCGAATTTCGTTTAGAAGTTGTTGATGACCTATAGCAGTTACTTCTTCACCACCAACTATAATTTGTCCGCCATTATACCACACGTCCCATTGTTCCACTGTAGTTGGTTTTTCAACTCCTACCGGTTTTATATCATGTGGTTCATTCAAAAGACCGAAAAGTACCGCACTGTTATTGCCGTACTTAACAGCAAGTTCTTTCCACATATCAAGATCGTCTTGTTGTGGCATAACATATCTGTGACAATCAAGAATTATATACTTGCCTCTCGCCTGTGCGGCTTTAACCATATCATCAATATATTTCTGATATTGTTCCTTTGTTAAGTTTTTTTCGTCCCATATGCTGCCGTTTTTCCAATATTTAGGATTTATTGGCAGACGTATCAGATTAGCTCCCCAGCTATCATAGACCATTGTCATAGACTCAAATAGATGTTCTGCCATACCCCAGTCCATACTCGGAACATTTACACCACGAAGAACTACCATTTCATCTGTTCCCTGCTTAACTATTTTATTTCCCTTGACCTCAAGAGGCACAGAACGATTATAGTTAATTTCCGCATTTTGAGCGTCTGCTGCAGCTTCCTCATATGTCTGTGCATAAACAGGCATAATGCAAAGCGACACTGTCATTACAATAGCCGTTACAAGACTTAAGAATTTTTTCATGAATATCACCCTTTCGATTTAATTATATAAAAAGGACTGTTTTTTTGTAGGGAGAAAGAGAGAGAGAATATTGGAAGGTATCCATTGTCCAATAAATAAAACCTATTCTAAACAGTCCTTTACTATATTAACATTATAAAAGAAAAGTTCACCTCAAAAAACGAGGTAAACTTTTTCTCACTACCGATTAATTATGTTTTCGGCACATTATTCATATTTTAATGTATAAATTTGTTTTGGAGTAACTTCAACATCGCACCAGCCATTTGTATCCACTGAAAGCTCTGTCTCTGAAAGTTCCTCAAGCGTGACTTTTTTAACACTTGCCCACTTCCTATTTTCCGTACACGGAAGTTCAAACGAGTGTACCTGTCTTTCTATTGGCGATTGTTTATCTGATATCTCCGCTATGCCACCATTAAATCTAATTCTATTTTTAACTGTTTCACTTGACGGATTAAATAATCTCACCACACACCCTAAGCCGTCCTCACTGCGTTTTACGGCACTTATGTGTAGATTTTCATTTTCAAGTTCAATAAATGACTTTTCAAGAGGATTCTTGCCATGTTCTGTTGGTGCTGTCTGTCCAATTAGTATTTCCATATTAAAATCTTCAGCAGCTTTCCATACTTGAGCATCTTCCCAATCACCCTTATGAGGCATAAAAGCATATCGGAAAGTATGTTCACCAAAAGACTGTGAACCGTTCTCTATTCTCGAATAGTTCTGCTCCTCGGGAGTTACATATATGCGAAGTTCAAAGCATCGCAGCAATGACAAATACACAGTATGATTATAGTCATTATCTGCTTCATAAGCTTTTAGTCCGGTATTCAAAACCGCCACGCCTTCATTTTTATTGCATATATCAACAAACGAATTCATTGGATGCTCTGTCATCGGAATTTCATCGTATAGCGAATAATTAGGTTTCGCAATTGGACGCTTTACAACATCAAACTGTCCCTGTGCATATACAAACTCTGTATCAATATCTGTTGGAAATGAAACTTGAAGGTAATGATTAGGAACATTGTTATTAATTTTCGTTTCAAATTCAACCCATCTTGCACCTTTTCTGAGTGTTACAAGCATTTCTATTCTGTAAGGGGCGAGACGTGAGCTTCTTCTTTTGCCACCATCAACTATATTTTCGGGAATTGCCCAATTAAGAACTATTCTGTACTTCGTTTCAAACTCACCACTGTATACAAGACTTACAATCGCCTGTTCATTAATAGTTGTATATTCCTCATCAATTTCCGGAGTTTTATGCTCCCATGGGCTGCCGTTTTCGCCTGTGTCCTTAAAATATCCGATATTATCGTATTCCTTACCGGTTTCTTTTTCAGTAACCTTTAGCGTACCGTTTGAATTTATCTTAACCTTCAGATATTCATTTTCCATAGTATTTATCCCACAAAGCATATTGATCGGCGTTGCAGCTCGTGTATGATACTTAGGTACAACCTTGAGTGTTTTATAACCCATCGACGGAATATCCTTAACAAATATTCTTATCGTATGTCTTGAAACAGGCAACACATCAACTGCGTCTGCCAAGTCTTGAACAATTTGATACATAGGATTAATTGATGATATATTCTGATATGGGCATACATTACCCTCAGCATCGACAATCTCAAAGCTGTCACACTCCCACTCAAGAGGAATTTCAAGTTCACACGGAACTGTCATACTTCTTTTAAACGGAGCCGGATTGAACATTACAAGTGCCATATCATTCTTATCCCATCCCGCAAAGTCAATGTCACCGGATAAATCCATAAAAGCTCTTTCAAGCACACAGGTTGCAATCTCTTGAGACTGTCTGAACCGATAGTCTACGTCATTATATACAACATCTCTGCCACACGCACCGATTGAATCATGTCCATGATTTTGAAGCATATAGTTATATGCTTTATCAATAAACTCCTGCGGATATACCGCTCCGCATAAAGCTGCAAAAATAGCCATAGGCTCAGCATATGATGTAAGCAATCGTTCTGTTTCAAAATTCTTCTGTTTGACCTTTGTTCTCGCAGAAAGAATCCAACCAAACAGTGCACTTACACTGCCTTTTGTAAACGGATAACGCATTTCTCCTTTTAAAACTGGCGAGTTTTTATTAAAATCTCTTATTACGCTCTGCTCAAAGTCATAAACTGTGCTATGGAAAACATCGACACCTTCATAAACAGCATTAGCATCCTTTATAAGCCTTGCTTCCCTCATATCCGGTATTGATGAATCATGACCGTTTGACCAGAAGCGGTTAGGCGTTGTCCACTCATCGTCCTGTTCAGAGAGTGCCTGCTCCGTCTTTTCAGCTATATATTCGTCATGATACTCATATTTTCTATGCGAATACTGATATTCATATTCGCACCTTGCCGGGTCTGCAAAACGGAATATTCCGTCTCCCGCTCCCCATGAAACGCGACGATTATCACCATCACGTTTACCATAAAACACCGGACGTTGCATTATATACCACATATTATATCTCGGTCTTTGACCCAGCCTTGAAGCATAAATTGTCGTACCGTCAGCACCCTCCCAGTAGAACTCTGATTTCGGTGCCATGTATGTATTAAGACCTCTGTAAAATGACGCAAAATCTATTCCGAAGCCATGATATAGCTGTGGCATTTGTGATATTTGACCCCAACCGAACGGTGAATAGCCGGTCTTTGAAACCTTGCCGAATTCGTTTGCGATTTTATGTCCAAGAAGAAGATTTCTTATAAGAGACTCTCCACCTACACAAAACTCATCCGGCAAACAAAACCACGGACCAACTGCAAGTTTCCCCTCGCTTATATACTTTTTCAGAATCTCCTTTTTTTGAGGTTTTATTTCAAGATAATCTTGAATGGGGAGCGTCTGTGAGTCAAGATGAAAATGTTTGTAATCCGGCTCTTTTTCAAAAATATCAAGTAGCATATCAATTGCGGTAACAAGCATATGTCTTGTTCTTTGAGCACTGAATTTCCACTCTCTGTCCCAATGGGTATTGGATATAAAATGGCATTTTATATTTTTTCGCTCCATTTACTCTTCCTCCTCTATGTAATCAAGTATTTCTGCGAGATTATTGCAATAGCGGCTACACATAGGCATTGTTCCACTTTCTTTTATATTGCCTCCCGCAAGTCCTATTGTTGTATATCCTGCAATTCTTGCCGAACATACTCCGGCACCACTGTCCTCAATAGCGATTACGCTATTACGTTCATCAAAATTGATTCCGAGTCCAACTGCACAGGTTTCAGCATAAAGCCACGGATGAGGTTTCGGTGACAACTCACCGAGCGTTCCAACACTTCCCTTGCGGAGCGGGTATCCTGCTGAAATTATTGCATCGTAAAAATCTGTAGGCTCACCCATATCGAGAGTTCTAAAAGCCGAAAGTATTTCCGGCATTGCCTTTTCATATAATCCTGATGTTACAAGTCCTATCTTAATTCCTTTTGCTTTTATTGCGAGTAAAAATTCTTTTAATCCCTCCTGTGGAACAAAAGAATTTTTTCTGCCTCTGCCTTCCATAATTTCCTTCATTTCATGATTAACATGTTCAAAATAGAAATTCCTCGCTTTATCAAGCGACTCACCCGGGCAGTATTTATCTATACAATACTGTAAATGCTCCGATACGCTATGACCTGATACGAACGGTATATCACTATCTTCAATCTTGAAGCTTTCATCATCAAGCATACTGGCGGTTGTTTTTTCAATTATCCAAATCCAGAATTCCTCACTTCTTACCGACGTTCCATCCAAATCCATAAGCACAGCCTTGATTTTACCTTTTCTGTTCACAGAATGAAGCGGATAGTAGGCACCATAGCCAAGAACCGAGTTAACATAGGCAAGAGTCTGATTTTCGAAAGCTACAAATTCAACCTTTCCGTCTCCTGTACATAGTATATGTTTTACGCCTTCCTTACCGGAGATAAACCTTCCGTCTGTAGTGGCGGAGAGAATGCGAAATCCTGAACTGTCATCTATAATCCCCAAATCTGGTATATTGAAATTCATTACATTACCACCTCTACATTACATATTTCCGCATCAGATGAAACTGTTGTACCATTTACCACTCCGTTATCGGCTGTTATTTTAACCGTTCCCTCTCCTATGTTCTTTACAGAAATATTATATATTGTTCCTCTAAATTTTCTTGTTATCTTAAATTCAGATATACCTTTTGAAATACACGGCTCAATTATAAGTCCGTCAAAATCAGGGCGTATGCCTAAAAGATATTGTGACACCGTATAATAATTCCATGCTGCCGTGCCAGTAAGCCATGAATTTTTTGCCTCTCCGGCTCTTACCGCATCACGTCCCGCAATCATCTGCGAATATACATATGGTTCAGTTCTGTGGATTTCACTTATATCTTCAAGATATGCAGGGGCAATCTTTTTATACAGTTCAAACGCTCTTTCTCCGTTACCCATCGCTGCTTCACCAATCATTACCCATGGGTTATTATGACAGAACACTCCTGCATTTTCTTTATATCCCGGCGGATATGACGAGATTTCACCAAGTTCAAGTCGATATCTCGAATATGGCGGATAATTGAGTACAATGCCATATTCACATTCAAGATATTTTTTAACGCTGTCAAGTGCTTTTTGTGCCTTGCCATCTTCCTTACCTATTCCAGCCATTACACAGAAGCCGTTCGATTCAATAAAGATTTTACCTTCATCACATTCATTGGAACCAACCTTATTACCGTTAGCATCATAAGCTCTTATGAACCATTCACCATCATATCCGTGCTCCAATACCGCTTCAGTCATTTTTTTAATCTCATATGAAACATTTTCATACATTTCATCATTGCCGAGTGCCTTGTAAAGCCTTGCAAATTCTCTTCCGATATACACAAACATTCCTGCGATAAGCACAGACTCTGCTATTTTGCCGTCATCATCTCCCGTAATTTGAAAAGATTCATCGGGGATTTCAGAAAAGCAGTTCAAATTTAAGCAGTCGTTCCAGTCCGCACGTCCTATAAGCGGAAGTCCATGAGGACCAAGATTATTTATAACGTGTCCAAACGAACGATTAAGATGTTCTAAAAGCGTTGCCGTATTGTTTTTGTCACAGTCAAACGGCACCTGTTCGTCTAAAATACCATAATCTCCTGTTTCCTTGATATATGCCACAGTGCCTAAAATCAGCCACAGTGGGTCATCATTAAATCCACTTCCGATTTCATTGTTACCTTGCTTTGTAAGCGGTTGATACTGATGATACGCACTGCCGTCCTCAAATTGAGTTGAAGCGATATCAACAATCCTCTCTCTTGCTCTTTCGGGTATTTGATGTACAAAGCCAAGCAAATCTTGATTTGAATCTCGAAATCCCATTCCTCTGCCGATACCGCTTTCGTAATATGATGCACTTCTTGACATATTAAAGGTCACCATACACTGATACGGATTCCATATGTTTACCATACGGTTAAGCTTTTCATCATTTGACTCAAGCGTAAATACCGAAAGAAGATTATCCCAGTAAGATTTAAGCTTATCAAGTTCCGCATCACATTGTGCAGATGATTCATATCTTGCAATCATTTTCTTTGCCTTTGTCTTATTTATTACATTAAGACTTTCAAATTTCTCATCATTTTCATTCTCAATATATCCGAGAACAAATATGTATTCGCAACTTTCTCCTGCGTTAAGTGAAATATCAATCCGGTGCGATGCAATAGGATACCAGCCGGAAGCTACTGAATTTCCGCTACTACCGTTTATTACACTGTCGGGATTGTCAAGACCGTTAAAAGCACCAAGAAAAGTATCTCTATCCGTATCAAATCCACTTATTTGAGTATTTACGGAATAGAAAGCATAGTGATTCCTTCTCTCCCTATACTCTGTTTTATGATATATAGTGTTGCCATCGATTTCCACCTCACCTGTATTAAGGTTACGTTGATAGTTAAGCATATCATCTTGGGCATTCCAAAGACAGAATTCAACAAATGAAAACAGATTTATGTTTTTAGACCCACCGCTTGTATTTGTCACCTTAATTCTATGTATTTCACAGTTATCGTCCACAGGAACAAAAGCGGTCTGCTCAATGCGGATGCCATTTCGCTCACCGGTAATTTTCGTGTAACCCATACCGTGACGGCACTCATAAAAATCAAGTTCTTTTTTCATTGGCATATATGAGTGTGTCCAACAATCACCGTTATCGTTTATGTAAAAATAGCGTCCACCGTTATCCGCAGGGATATTATTGTATCGGTATCTCAGAATTCTTCTGTTCTTTGCATCCTTGTAGAAACAATAGCCGCCGGAAGTATTTGAAATTAATGAGAAAAATCCGTTTGTTCCAAGATAATTTATCCATGGAAGCGGTGTTCTCGGAGTATCTATTACATATTCTTTATTCAAATCGTCAAAATGTCCGTATTTCATATTTGTTCTCCTTACCAATAAATTTTCCAATCGCTTTTTTTCATACGCATTAGTGCTTCAAGATAGAAGTAGTCGCCCCAACTTGTACACTCCGATTTATGACCATGCTTTCTGCTATACATGCCGTCCTTTATAATTCCATTACTTTGTAGATAATCTACCGTCGTATACTTTTCCGAAAGACTTGACATCATCTTTTTCGCTATATCAAGAAATTCTTGATTGTGATAATATTTTTCCATTTCAAGAATCCCGCATGCTGCAATCGCAGCTGCTGAAGTGTCACGCGGTTCGCAGCTGCCGTCGGAGAATATTAAATCCCAATACGGTACATAATCCTCCGGAAGATGATCTATGAAATACTTTGTCACACGTTCAAACAGCGGCAGTATCGCTTCCTCATGCGTATAATGATAACATAAAGCAAGACCATATACTGCCCATGACTGTCCTCTCGCCCAACTGCTATCATCGGAAAATCCCTGGTGTGTTTCTCCCCTAAGCGGCTCATTGGTTGCCATGTCAAAGAAAAACGTATGATATGAGGACGCATCAGGTCGGATAATATTTGCGATTGATGTCTTCATATGATTATAAGCAGCATCGTAATACTTCCTGTTTCCCGTCACTTCACTCGCCCAGAATAGAAGCGGAATATTTAGCATACAGTCAACAATAAATCGATAATTTTGTGCATCATCCATAGAACCCCATGCTTGAATGAATTTACCCTTTGGCTGATAACGCTTCAAAAGCCATTCTGCCGCCTCAATTCCGTCTTGTTTCGCCTGTTCATCTTCTGTTATCTTATAATCAGCAACACTTGATAATGTAAACAAGAAGCCCATATCATGATGCTCCAGTTCAACTCGGTCAACCAACCTCTTATGAAACATTTCACTGTGATGCTTTGCCGAATTATAAAAAGCTTTATCACCTGTAAGCTCATACATAAGCCATAATATCCCCTCATAAAATCCGGTAGTCCATGAAACGTTCTCAAATTTTTTGAACACAAGATTTTCACTTTGTTCTGTAGGAAAACAATCATAGAAATAATTTAAGCTTTTTCTTACGATGCTCTCCGCATATGTAATCGCTTTATCAATATTCACTTTTTATCACTCCTCCTACTATAATAAATTTATGCGTAAATTACACGACAGTCATTCGTGTATATATCCATCTTGTTGCTTAAACTGATATAATGAAAGTGCAATTTCTGACGTATCACGCCTCGGATTTTCTGTCTGTAGATAAGTCAGTCTCTCATTTGTTGTGTTCGATTTATGCAGTAGATAAAAGGAGCTTTTATCCAGCCCTTTTTATTATAATTAGTTGACGCTGTTTACCGCCTTCGGTATGAAGGATTACCTTTGATGCTGCCTCTCCGGCACTCTGCTCTGCGAGCAAATCATCCTCTGTGGGAACATATATTCTATTTGTAGTCTCATCAATAAACAACACATTATATCCCGAGAAATCAGCTATTTCAATTTTGTCTGTCTGTCCCAGAGCAGTATCAACCTTTGTTTTCAGAACAAGATTTGTTCCGTTTCTGTAAAGCAACGTACCATATACCAATCTATACATTGCACCGTAATTATAGCTACCAATGGCATTGTATATATGTGATGTATTATGGCCATTTTCAGCATACTTTCCGTCTGACACAGCAATCATTGTTTTATTTAGTGTTGACGGCTCAACAGTTTTTCCTTCTTCATTCCCTGTTTTTACATAATCAGGATTGTCTTCATCCTTCAAAGAGAATACCTTAACATAATCCACAAGCTCGCCTTTACTGTTTGTAACATAACGAATTATATCACCATGCTTTACTTCCGACATAATTTTTGAACCGTTAGGTCCATTATAGTAACGTTTCAGATAGACATCTTCTGCAAGGTCAACCTGCATTTGAGCATTACCCTGCCAGCCGATTATTCGAGTTACACTCTCATCATTATCATTAACTGCCTTTACTACTTCGTCCACTACTGTAAGTGGTACTTTTTTATCTATCTCAGGTATTACGTCACTTGTATAATATACTATTACACCTGCTGTCCGAGATTCATCCACGTTATATGCTTCAATGCGATTTTCGATTGTGTATTGTGTCCCGGTCTGCGGATAATATACCCAATCATCGAAATAGGTTAAATTTGTCTTAATATACTGTGATGTATCTCCGATATCCCCTCTATCGTTTGAAACAGGAACTACAAAAACCTTTGTCTTTGAATTTATCGCCACATTATTTCCGTTATCACTATTAAATGCAAGTGTATTTCTAAGATACATGCCTCCCGGTTTTATGGAAGATGTCCTTTTAGAAAAATCGTTATACATTGTCATAGAATTGTCATGGAATACATCATTCCACTCCGGATTTTCATTGTCGCTATGATATGGAGTATCGATATATTTAATCTCTCCCTCATCGTTGAGCTTATACATAATTGGGACTCTTACATACACATAACTGTCATCACTATAATCAGCCATTATCTTATATGACGAATCCAGTGTTGCAAGCGTAGACCTCTGATAATCCGCTGCTATTTTTAATGCAGTTATTATTTTTTCTGCACCTTTGCAAGTTAAACCATCAATTTTTGTACTTCTTGCAAGTTTGAATTCATTCATATCACCGGTATAAGGAAGTAGTTTGGCTATCACATCGCTCCTGTTATCCTCAATCCAAGCCTGTATTAAGAATCCATATTGTATATCGTCAGTTTTAAGCAAATCATAACCGGCTATCCTACCTCGGTAATCAAGATACACCGTATATTTATTTCCATTTTTAATTGCTTTTGCGTCTTTATAGTATTCAGCATTTGTTGAATACTTATATGTCCTGTCCTCAAATTTAATTTTAGTGCCATTAGTGCTCTTTACTACACCGGTATACATCAAATTGCTTACTATAATCTTTGTCTTGTTTGTTTCAATATCTTTAGCAACTGATAGAATTGAATCCTCTGTTATATAATAAGCATCAACAGGATTGCCCATACGGTCAGTCATGTCGCAGTCAGCAAAATTTACCTTTAATGACCCGTTTGGGTCATCATTGTACAGACCATAAATCATTCCCTGCGACTCTACAATACGTTTTACAACCATTATGTCATATTTGTATACAAAAACAACATCGTACTTACCATTGTTATCGTTATCCACTAATCTGATATAATCGCAGTTATAAAAATCTTCCTCGTCTAACGATTTTGGCGAAAATCCGTTAAGTATCTCTTTCGCTGATGAATTAAGAGATACTTTTTTTGTTTTATTGTCGCTATAGTATCGTATTATGTTATTTTCAACACTTTTAATATCTTCGCCGTCTATCGTTATTATGCTGTTATTTTTGTGATAAGAGATATATAAGAGAGTATTTCCTCCGGAATCTTCCTTTCGGTAATATGCCTCCACCTTACACGCAAGGTAATCATATAAATCACTGCGGTCACTGGCAAGAAGATAATCTCCTATTCTAATACCTTTATATATTGTATCACCACTCGTTATTGCATGCTCTGAAACAGATTCTACAACTCCGGTGATTTTATAAGCATCCTTGAAATACTCTAAAGTATTAATGCTTTTATGACCGTTATTTCCATATGAAATGTATACATCGGCCTTTATAGAATCATTAAGAAGAGATGCCGCATCAGTTCTTCTGATAGAAGCACTTCGGTTATCCAGAAAGTTCTTTGTTATATCATAATTTGCGGCAATTTGTATATACGCATTATCATTGCCTCCATACATATAAGCAATCTGCTTATACCCCAAAGCATTTACAAGTGTTCTGAGTGCATTATCAAAACTTATTTCATCCGTACAATCTATATTGAAATCTACATATCCCATACTTTTAAGCATATCATGGGCTTTTTCCCACATGTCTTCTTTGTTTGCATCTTCGTCATAAAATGAGTCACAGTTTATGTAGCGGCACACTGACAGAAAAAATTCACCTGCCTTGATTGGCTGAAGATATGAACCATCATCAATAGGAACCCACATTTCAAAAGCTGTAAGCTTTTTTACTGTTTCATCATATTCATTCTTACCCATAATGTACGTATCATATTCAATATCCTCTATGTACGCGTCATCGGGGTTATCCAGTTCATGCTTAGGGTGCGAGTCTTGAATGAGAACATTTTGTTCCTCATCGCTTAGTCCCGCATCATTATCTCTGTTGCCGTCATCATCAAAGTTTTCAGCTGAAAACACTGATATTGCCGCTGTAAATATTACACTCAGAGAAAGCATCAACGCAATTATTTTTCTTAATTTATTCATGTTACTTCCCCCTTTATCGTATTACTATTGCCGCAATCGATGGCACATCGTTATGTCTTGAAATAATCACTCTCGAAGCTTTTGCCTCTCCTGCAAGATTAGATGGAATTATATCATCAAGACTTCCCAAATGAACTCCTTCGCGACTGTCCTCCAAAATATATACACGATTATTTTTAAGATTGAAGTATCTTTCGCATTCCAGACTGTTGCTTCCTGCTGTTCCCGGATATGTCTGTATAATCATTGATGAACCTGTTATTGATTTTACAATGCCAAATTCCGTTGAATATTGAACACCGGTGAACCAGTATGGATTTTTGCCTTGCCATATACGTCCCGATACAACATCGGTATCAGGATTAGCAGCCATGTCATCAAATGCGATAAGTGTCTTTGCAGAACCGATATATGACTTTGTTTCTCCGTATTCATTGCCTCTGATTACCACATCGGGATTATCATTGTTATCAAAATCAAATATTTTATGATAGTCAACAATTTCATTATTAGCATTCGTTGCAATCCTTATAAGGTCTCCCTCGTCAATGGTTGATGTAACAGGTCCTTCGCTGCTATTATACTGTCTTTCAAGTTCTACTCCCTCAGCGGTCACAAATTCCTGTTCTGTACCATTGTATAAAAGAGTTAGTAAATAACGCTCGTCATCATCAACAGAAGTGAGCGAAACATTCTTAACCGCCGCCATAACAGAACTGTAAGTGAGCTCATTTCCTCCTGCATTATCCGAACGTATTACGGCAATTCCCGCTACCATGTCCTTAGACATATTATATAGTTCCACCGTACCAAAAGTTGCAGACTTCAAATCTTTAAATTGCTTTATCTCATAATATTGGGAGTCGTCCATTAATGATTTGCTCGCCGGAACATACATTATTTTTGTCTTCTCCGAAAGTCTTGCATAACCCGGGAAACTCCTATAGTTTGCATTATAGTATGTGTCAGA
Source organism: Hominilimicola fabiformis (assembly GCF_020687385.1). Classification (NCBI taxonomy): domain Bacteria; kingdom Bacillati; phylum Bacillota; class Clostridia; order Eubacteriales; family Oscillospiraceae; genus Hominilimicola; species Hominilimicola fabiformis. The sequence goes on along the minus strand of NZ_JAJEQM010000009.1, from coordinate 44,514 downwards.
AAGGTCTGTGCTGCGGGTGAATACACTTGCCGTTGTATAAAGCTCGTCAGCATCTACATATTGTGCAGTTTTTACTGACTGAATTTCACCATTATTATTCAGCTTGTATCTTATAAGCTGATTAACTGAATCCGGGTCTGTATTTACATCCTTGAATAGCTTTTCAATGTCTGTATATTCATTTACTTTTTTGTTATTTACCTTTGCATTCCGTGCGAACTCTAATGTTTCCATATTTCCGGATGTAGTATATACTTTTAGGTATGGTCCATCGCTATGCTCTGCCGGAAAAGCTTGTGCAAGATATGCAAAGTTATTTACCTCATCATTGTCATCAAATTCGGCATATGCTATTCTGCCACGATGGTCAAGCAATACACTGACAGCATTTCCTACTGACAATAATGAATATGTTGTATTTTGTGCCGCAAGAATATCTGTCAAGTCATACTCCGCATCATCAATACTAACTGTTAAATTCCCGTTGTTTCGAGCAGTCCTCTTAACAACTCCGTCAGCTTCTTCCCTCGATATGTAAATTACAGCATTTTCTTTTTGTTTATCCTCGATAACTGAAAGAATATCATAAATCTTTAAATTTCCTATCGATGTAAACTTTTCGTCAGTGTCATATACAATTACAGTTTCCAAATCATTAAGTTTTATCGACGGCTGATTATAATAATCATATAATGTATTTTCATACGGTGTAAGCTGATTTATACAGTATATTGCTTCTCTGATTACATTTACTGTATCATACATTCCATCATTGTTACTGTCTATCAGAATAACCTCATCAGCGTTTTTAATGTCTTCTGTATCATATTCAGCAACATAATTGTAATTATACAAGCGATTTATTGTCTTCGGAAGTGTTTCTTTCTTCTCCGAGTTTGTTGTTTCATTTTTATAATATTTCAATACAGAACCATCAAAGTCTGAAATCAAGTCCTGCTCTAATGAAAGGACATTATTTTTCTGGTTCGGCTCAATAAATTTTAGAGTTTCATCATCTTCAACGTAAAAAGCGTTTACTCTGTAACCAAGGTATCTGTATACATCTTTTATATCCGTACTGAAACTATAAGAACCTATTCTCACTTCATCTGCACTAAGACCTCCACTTCCGTCTAATGTGCGAGTTCCACATACATATACTATATCATCAAGAGTAAGTATTCTATGATAATAATACAAAGGTGTTATATTAGAAATAGAGTATATTGACGATTTATCCAAATCATCCACAACCATATATGCCTTGGACGCCGAATCAAATATCTCCAATATATCCATAAAAGAAAGCGTATCATCAATAGTCTTTCTCAAATTCGGAATAATATCGTTGCTTACCGCTACACTGTAGTATGAACTGATATTACCGCCGTTCTCGATAGCATAAACATCATATCCCAGTACACGGCACATGATAATAGCAACCTCACCCAGAGTTATCGGATTGTCAGCCCCAAATACTGAGTTGTTCTTATCAATATAACCGTTATCATAAAGAAATCGAATTTCATTGTAATATGTACTTCCGGGCACCACATCACTGAATATGGTCTTGTCATCGCTTTTCTCATAATTTTTAGCATTCACAAAACCTGCCAGATATTTTGCAAACTGACCTTTCGTTACAATACCGTTTTCCTCGTTAGGAAAAGGAATTATATCCAGTGCCATAAACTTTCCGGCAAGAAGCATATATCTGTCACTGCCTGTCAAATTCGTATACGATATGTTTCTTGATTTCATAAACAGAGATACAGAGTAAAGTATCTGAGCAGTCTGTGCTCTTGTTGCATTTGCCCTCGGCATAAAGCTTCCATCACCCATACCGTTTATAAGTCCAAGATTTTTTAGTGCATACACGCTATCTTTAGCATAATCAGAAATATCACCATCATCTGTAAAGCTATCTATCGCAGCACCGTTCAATTCACAGTTTTCTTGCTTAAGATATCGTACTATAAGAACTGACATATCTTGACGTGTAATTTTTTCTCCCACACCGAATATATCTTCCTCAATTCCACTTACGATACCCATATCGGCAGCAGTATTTACATATGGAGCATACCACTTATTCTCATCCACATCACTGAACTTATTATCAACATTTTCCGTTTCCTTTCCGAAAATTCCAAGAAGCATCTTAACAAACTCCTCACGGGTTACGGAATTATCTGTGCCAAAGCTTCCGTCTCCGCGTCCGCTGATAACTCCAAGATTTTTTAATGAATTTATCGCAGTATACGCCCAATGGTCCGTATTTACATCTGTAAATATTTTATTGTCTTTTTCAGATGACACAGTATCATTTCCGGTCACTTGCGAAACTATCATAGATGTACTGCCTTTTCCCGAACCGTTTCCTGATACTGAGCCTATCCCGTTCGTTTTATTTGGATTTTTACTGATAGAATTCATGTACTCATCAAGCAATGTCCCTAAAGATGACAACGACTCCACTCTTTTTTCAGTTACATATTTATAATATCCTGTACGATTACTGGCACTAAGTCCCTCAAGGCTGCTATAACTGATATAAGGTGCAAGTATATTCTTATTTTCTGAAATAAGATTGCCAATCTCACCATAACCATTTACGCATCCAAAAGCCACAAGCAGAGCATTTTCATTAAATGCACTTCTCAACGATTCTATAGAATCATAATCATTTTTTGCCGTAGCCGAAAGAACATTGCTGAGTAAACTATCAGATGTTATATACTTTTTAAAATAATCGGTTCCTCCGTCAAGTTCAGCCAAGTCATTATATGAGGAATATATCTCTTTTAAAGTTTGAATTGAATTTGTTTTGTTTAAAAGCTTAACTACAAGTTCTTCACCGATGTTTTTTCGTATATCGCTTACTGCTGATACGTTTCTGTCGGCAACCGACACGGCTTTTGCAATTTCAGACAATGTTAATTCCTGTGACAAATAATTGTCAAGATTTATTATTGCCTTATATTTTTCAAAATAATTTGCACAATCAGATTCGGTAGTGCCGAGAGTTTTATACTCGCTTATACATGAGTTTATTTCTGTCTGCGAGGCATTATAAAATTTTCTCGATACTGTATTTCCATACGATAAAACCGCATATATTTGTCCATATGCCATTCCACCGGTATGAATAGCACTGTTTATTGTATTATTTTCAGTATTAATAGTATACGCACCTATATATTTATCATCTTTTTTAAACACAACAAATGCAGTTCCATCTCCTGTGACGGTTCCGTTTATGTTTATAGTTTCACCACCGTCAGAAGCTATTATATGACTTTCAAAAATCGTTCCGGAAGGTGCAGTGTATTGCATTACTCCGCTTCCCACTTCTATAGGCGGGCATAAGAGTTTATAATCGGTTTCATTATTAAAAATGTATATCTCTACCGAACTATCACTTTCTTTTTTGATGTTAAAATTAAATGTTGTTGTATCACCCGCACCAATACTGCGTTGCTCAGCAAAAGACGCACTTGTACATACTCCATCGTTGTTTTTTACAACTGCGAGAGCACATGCTTCAACGGAAACACTCGATGATTCATTTGTCACCGGTACACTTATATTATTTCCGTTTTCTTCAATATCGCTCACTTCCGGTTGTATACTGCTTCTGGCAGTGAAGTTTACATTATATGTTTTCTTTACTTTTCTGCTGCCTGAAGTGATTGTAATCATTCCGTTTCCGGGAACAGACTCAGGAGCGGTTATTTCATATGATGCACCCGTAAGTTCTTGGCGTGTATTGGTCTTTGGAATAGTAGGTGTCTCAACATCTACGGTTACATTTTTCTTAATATCCTCCGCAGTATATGACGCCGGCACAGGAATATTATTTGATGACGCGTTTTTGTCAAAGTCCTCGACTTTTACTCCCTTTACAAAAACTTCTGAAATATTTGCATTTTCAAAATACGCTTCTTCTCCGGTTGACGGCGGGGTTATTGCCTTTACTTCATCTGTAGAACGGTCAAAAAGTATTTCGTCAATCTTCAATGGTTCTTCCCACGGTGTTTCAAGTGTATCTGAAGTCGGATTAGCACCAAAATAATCTTTATACGGGAAAATTATTGTCATTTGATTAAGTGCCGTATAAATATCGCTCTGTATTCCTTGGTCCATCGTTACTGACCCGGACTTAAACGCAGATGTCGGTATTGTTATGTATTCCCATTCGCCGTTGTTTGGAAGTTGGAACTTTTTTGAATACTTCTTGTTCCCCTCTGTACTTGAATACTCCATGGCGATTTCAAGAACACGATGCTCTGCTGCACCATTCCCGTGGTCAACTGTCTGAGGTGTATGTACCCACATGGAAATATTTTTTGTATCTCTCATAAGGTCAAGCATTGAAATACTTTCATTAGCAAGTTCTATCGGCTCGCTCTTAAACTGCATTACAAAGCCATTGTATCTTTTTGATGGGTCGGAAATCTCATGTCCCGGATATGTTATCTGCATAGCATTTCCATACTTACCTGATACATAGCTTTTTTTAGTGCTTATAGTACCTCCGTTATAACCGTAGACCATACGAAAGTCAGAGTCACTTTCCATTGAAATCTTATAGTTATATTTGATTTGTGATTCTGTATCCTGTGCGGTTACAACAATGTTTACACCACCAAGAGCAATTACAGCGGCACATATAACCGAACAGATTTTTTTAATCATCCTCATTCTCTGCCTCCATTCTATTTTACTATCAGTTTATAGGTCTGCGGCTCAATACCGTTATTCGATACATCCGATACGGTTATTGTATATTCTCCCTTTTTATCCTTAGGAATGGTAAATTTAAAGTTACTATACGAATAATTTCTCCACGGCCAATGCGGATATGAAACCCATTTCGGATAAACCTTGTAAAGTGCATTATCAACATTGTCAACAGGCAATCCCTCAACCTTTAGTTCACCATTTAGCTCATGCTCCGTTTTATTCATAATATGAATTGAAATATGTTCTTCAATTCCTGCCTCAACCTCAAATGTCTTTGGAATTTGAATTGCTTTGTTTGCAGGATATTTTGTAACCAGTTCACCTATCGGTTCCGATTTGACCGGCGTTGCATGGCTTACTGATTGTCCTGTGAGTTTATCACCAATATTCGTAAAAGCAAAATCGTCAATCCAAAGTCGTCCCGAAGAGTTTAGTGTCATATTAAAAAGACTGATATATCTTACCTTGTTAAGATGAAGCATATCGCTCATACCGAGGTCGCTTATCCTAAATTTATACTGTTTCCATTCCGTGCTGTTGACATCGAATGCGATACAAAATCTTTCAAACTCACGTTTCTTGAAATTTGAACGCTGTTCATTTTGATTTGTACCTTTTTCCTGTTCAAAACGCAGTATAAAGCGTTGCTTAGAACCATCGCCCTTTGCCCAAAATGTAAAATATTCAGCATCGCCTATATCCCAAGACTTAGGGATTGTTGCCCTCGCCTGCCCTCCATACGAACCTTCAGGGCAATTATAGCTAAACATAACAGGATTCGAGCCTTGTCCCCTGCTTTCTTCAACTGCATTAGTAACAGTAAACGAGTCTGTTTCTGTGTTTTCATCGTCTTCCCATGCCTTCCATGTCATACTTTCCTTTTGGGTAACGCTCGATACCGTAAAAGGCTTTATTTCTTCGTATGGCAGTCCTCCTACTTTTATATTATCAATTATAAAACTGCCGGGACCGTCATCAAGAGATGTAAAGAGTACAGACTTAATTTGTGTTGTATCAAGTATCCCTTGCTCATTCTTAAACAAGCTTAATGGAAAAAACCAGTCCTTCCAGTTATCATGTAAATCCATCTGCATATAAGTTGTAAATAATCTACCATCTTTCAACTCAAGTCCAATTCCGATTTTACGCATATCACCGTCGCCTTTTATTCTCACGGCAAGCCATTTTGCACCGCTCAAATCAGTATCTTTATCAAAATCAGCAATCGCAGCACTGTCCCAACTATCAACACAGCTTCTGTCAAAATCAATAAGCTGACCTCTGCCTTCATAACCACTATCTGTTCGTTCTGTCCTTACTTCTTTGCCATACACTTTAAAGTCCACGGTATTATCGTCAAAATCAATAATATGTTCCCAAGTCGAAAGTGGTGATGGGTCGACATACTGTCTATCTTTTTCCTCCGGACGTGTTTCAGGCTCTTGAAGCATTTTATATTTCATATATATACCCGAATAATTTGATGGTGTAAATGTGTCATAGTCCATAAACATATTTGGATTTGCACCCGTGTGAAAAGACCATGCCGTATAGTTAAGTTCATTACGGTCAATAAAATCATGGATTTCATTCATCCATACATGTGGATATTCGCAAAGATAATTGTCATACCAGTCAAAAAGTCTTTCTCCCCAGTGTCCATATTCACCCACAAGTATAGGAGCTTCATCTACAAGACACTCTACGGCTTTTTCAACCGGATTATATTCCGGCTTCATTGGATAAATGTGTGTGTCATAGATTACACCGTTACCCGTTTTATCCTCTAATTTATAGCCATGTTCCATGCCGTTATATCCATCGCACAGACCGTCAAAATAGTATGACCAATCAAGACCGCCCGCAATTACAATATTTTTTGCACCCTTGTTGCGTATCATATCCAGAATTTCTTGATGGCCATATACACGCTGTGTTTTCTTTCCATAGCTATCGGTAGTTTCAAGCATACCGCCGTTACGCCACATTTCCCAGTCAATATCATGAGGTTCATTGAGCAAACCAAATATAACTCCCGGATTATTTCCATAAACCTCTACTGCATCATTCCAGAAATCCTTCTGCTGTTCTGTAATAGCATAAAATTCATGCAGATTAAGTATTACATACTTTCCGCGTGATGTAATTTGATTAATTACATTATCAACCATTTTGCGGTAATCACCATAACTCTTACCCTGATACCATTCTTGTCCAAACCAAAATTTAGAATGAACGCACAAACGAACACAATTTGCATTCCAACTGTCACAAAGAAGTCCTACTCTCTTCATAAGGTCATTATCTCCGCCTGTGGCCCACTGCAAATCCGGAATATTCGCTCCGGTAAGCCTAACCTTTTCGCCTTCAGCATTATATATGTATCTGCCTTCAACATGAAGCTCCGAGGGTAATATCTTTTGTACCGTTCCAATTTTAGCTTGTGCTGATTCCTGTACAAGCAACAATGACATGCTAAAAACTGCAACAAGTAAGCAACTAATAACTCTTTTTATTTTCATAGTGAACTCCTTATCCGAATAAATATAAAATTATTCTTTTACTGAACCTACCGTCAATCCTTGAATAAAATATTTCTGGAAAAACGGATAAACAAACAATATAGGTAAAGTCGCTATTATACAAAGTGCCATTCTCGCACCTTCCTTAGGAACATTAGCGAGAAGATTTGCCGAACCCATCTGAGCTGAATTTTCGGTCAAATTCTGAATATTTGAAATCATACTTTGTAGAAGATACTGGAGATTATATTTTTGAGGCTCTGTTATATAAAGAAGCGGAAGCCACCAGTCATTCCAGTAAGTAAGTGTTGCAAACAGTGCAATCGTTGCCAATCCAGGTAAAGATATGTGCAGAACAATCTTAAAATATATCTGATACTCATTTGCCCCGTCTATCTTCGCCGCCTCTATTATTGCAGTCGGTATTGACATTGAATAGAATGACCTCATTACAATTACGTGCCATGCATTCATAACATAAGGAAAAATAAGTACCCATATACTGTTCTTCAGATTAAGAATGCCTGTTGTCACCATATATCCTGCCACTGTTCCACCACTGAAAAGCATTGTAAAAAACGCTATAAATGTAAACAGTTTTCTGTATTTAAAATCCTTTCTGGAAAGCGGATATGCATATAGTGCAACCACCAATGTACTCATAAGAGTTCCTACAATCGTAACAAAAATAGTTACACCATATGCTCTTAAAATCGTTTCTTTAGATGTAATTATATATCTATAAGCATCAAGACTCCATTCTTTAGGAATAGCATGAAAACCAAACTCTGAAATTGCCGATTCACTTGTAAACGATGCTCCAAGAACCACGAGCAAAGGATAAACACAAGCTACTACAATAAGAAAAAATATAAAATAAAGAATAATGTCCGAAACTTTGATTTTACGTCTTTTTTTCTTAGCCGGAGCTTTAACTTCCGGCTGTTTGATACTATCTATGATATTAATTTCTTGTTTCTTCACTGTTATACCTCCTTTTAGAATAATGCGTTTTCGGGGCTTATTTTCTTCACAATAAAATTAGTTGTCATAACAAGTATAAATCCAACAATTGATTGATAAAAAGCTGCCGCTGAAGCCATTCCTACACTTCCCGTACCCGCTGACATCAACATATTATATACGTATGTACTGATAACATTTGTAGCCGGATAAAGGGCACCGGTATTTAACGGCACTTGATAGAATAAACCAAAATCAGAATTGAATATCTTTCCGACATTTAAAATTGTAAGAACTACCATAAGAGGAACAAGTGCCGGCAATGTTATGTATCGTATTTGCTGCCATCGAGATGCTCCGTCAACCTTAGCGGCTTCATAAAGCGAGGTGTCAATTCCTGCTATACCTGCAAGATATACAACACTGCCATATCCCGTTGTTTTCCAAAAGTTTACTATAACAAGAATCCATGGCCAGTATTTCGGATTTGAGTACCAGTCTACACCTTCTAATCCAAGTGCCGGAATAAGACTTCTATTTATCAGACCGTTCTCAACGTGAAGAAATGCCAGCACAAGAAAGCTTACAATTACGTATGATAAGAAATGCGGCATAATTACTACTGTCTGGCACAGCTTTGAAACTGCTTTATTCCTCAATTCAGAAAGTCCGATTGCCATTGCCACATTAAATACAAGACCGCCGAAAATAAACAACAAATTATATGCTATCGTATTTCTCGTAATAACCCATGCGTCCGGACTGCTAAACATGAACTCAAAATTTTTGAGTCCATTCCACGGGCTTGCCCATATTCCAAGATCATAACGATACTGCTTAAACGCAATTATAATACCAAACATTGGCAAATAATTAAACAGTATAAAAAATATTAATCCTGGAATGCACATTGAGAGCAAGGAACCATTTTCTTTTAAATCTCTTATAAGGCTTTTCTTTTTTTTCACGTCTCATCCACTCCTTAAAAACTTAATAATTGCAATGATTAAAGAGATATATAAATCTCTTTATCTTGCAATTATTATAACATGTACTATTTTTCATTAAAATGAGGTAAACTTTAAGCTAGGTGGTTTAATTTATAAAAAGTTTGTCACATTGATTATCGGGTGAAGATTTGTAAAATCATCAAATATAAACACTTTCATAGTTTGATGCTCAGCATCTGTAACATTCAAGTCAAGCATCAATTCACCGTCTCCGATTATTTTCTGCTCAGCCATACGAACTGTATCAATCACACCGTTTTCTTTATATACAGCTACAATCATTACCATATTTGTATCTTTTTCAATATCAGATGCTATCGCTTTTATTTTTATATCTCCATTTGTAAGATTAGTGATTTCCTTTCCGTCAATTTCCGCTGTTACTTTAACAGATGAAAACAGAGTTGTTTTTCCTTCTGTTTCCGACAGTGTCATATTATCAAAGATAATCTCACCAGTTCTCGCTATCTCTTTAAGTTCATCTGCACTCATTGCCTTTGTGTCGTCTGAATTATTATCAAGATTGGCATTCTCAGCCGCTTGAAATGTAACAGTGCCTATCTCAGTCATATTAACAGCATTTTCACCATTTACAAACTCCGAAAGCGGAACACTGATTTTCGCCCAATCGCCATGAGAATCAAGTTCAAATCTCCTCGTATAACGTGTACCACTTGTAAGCGTTCCATCGGCAGTGTTGCCCGTTGAAAAACTTATTTTTACAGCTCCTTTACCCTTATAATCAAAGTTTAGGTACTCAGCCCCCTTTGCACCGTTATTTGTCCACACTGCGGGAGCCGGCACAAAAATTTCGCCGGCATAATAAGTTGCCGATTGATAGTAAACACAGAAAGCCGTACTTCCATCAACTCCGCCGTCCTGCAGCCATTTTGCTTTTATATAGTCTTGATAATCATTCGACTTATTTTTGAATCCTCCCCATGTCTTACCGCTTGCGAACTTAGTATCCGCTGTTTCAAAATCCGCAACATACGATATTCCTGTCGGTTGAGTTGTCGCTTCCGGAGCAGCTGTCGGGGAAGTTGTATCCTGTTCCGCAAGCGTGATGTTATCTATTACTACACATCCTGTTACAGCTTTTTCTTCAAGTTCATCTGCACTCATCATCTTTGTTTCTTCAGCATTGTTATCGAGGTTTCCACTTTCTGCCGCAGAAAAAGCCATTCCTACCACATCTGTCAACGGCACTTCATTACCGTTATTTACAAATTCAGAAAGTGGCACACTGATTTTTTGCCATTCATCATTTGTGTTTATAGTCACTGCATGACCATATCGTATTCCGTTTACAACCTCGCCCGTTTCAAGAGATATTTTTATTTTTCCTTGTCCCTTAGCATCAAATTCAAGACACTCTGAATTTTTATTTATTGCCCATTCCTTTGGTATTGACATAAATATCTCTCCGGCATACCATGTGGCAGCTTTGTAAGTCAGTTCAAGAGCACAACCTTCTTTACCGTTTTCAGTTATTTCTGACTTTATACTGTCACTGTAGGTCTTATCATTGTTATTGAATCCTGCCCAGGTCTGCTTATGACTGAGAGTATAAGTATCAAAATCTATGGTTCTTGTTGTATTATCCGGTTTCTCTGTAGGTTCCGGTGTTGCATTTGGATTAAGAACATTCTCTCCGACATTGGACAACTCCATATTGTCAAAGATTATACTTCCGTTTCTCGCTTTCGCTTCAAGCTCCGCTGCCGTCATTGCTTTCGTTTCAGAGGCACTGTTACTCAAACCTCCGTTTTCGCCCGCTTGGAATGTCACGCAGCCTATATTGGCTATTGTTACAGGATTTCCGTTATTTTTAAATTCCGAAAGTGGAATACTTATACTTTGCCATTCACCGTTTGTATCGGCATTAAGTTTATAACTGTACTTTGTACCTTTCGTAAGAGTGTCTGTTGCGGCACTTCCTGTTGACAGGCTGATATTTACAATACCTTTGCCATTGTAATCAAAATTAAGGTACTCAGCATCCGCACCGTTTTGCCAAGCTACAGGAATTGGGAAGAAAACCTCGCCTGCATACCATGTCGCAGCTTTGTAGGTTATGCGAAGTCCTGTTGAATTTTCCTTTCCACCATCGGCTACCCATTCCGGTTTGACAAAATCACTATAATCGCCAGCTGTGTTTTTAGTTCCGCTATATGTTGTGCTATTACCAAATTTCGCATCTGCAGACTCAAAATCAGCCATATATGACACGTTTGTCGCAAAGATAGCACAGTTTATTGAAAAAAATATTGACATTGCGATAATTAATGAAACTAATTTCTTCATAACTAAATCTCCTAAATATCCCTCATATAAGTATAGCGGTCAAAGACCGCTATACTTATACCTAATTATTTGTTCTTGTTATTGCTTGTTCTTGTTCGCAAGAAATTCATCATACTGTTTCTGTGCTTCTTCAATAATTTTGTCAATGCCGGCAGCCTTAAGTTTAGCGGCATATTCTTTCATAATCGGCTCAGGGTCCATTGAACCCATAATTACCTGTTTACGATACTCGCTCTTAACTGTCTGACATGCCGCTATTTCCGCTTCTACCGCAGTATTATCGAATTTAAAGCCGTAATCGATAGGTTTCTTAGCCTCTGCGTTAAATGCTTTCAGAGCCTCAACCTTATCAGGGCTTTCTCCTTCTGTAAGATAATTTAGGAATACATTTCCCTGCATCCACTGATAACCTTGTAATGTATACGATGTATCATCCGGAATTGTTATAGTATTATCATCAATCTTGGTGTAATGTTTTCCTTCAATACCATAGTTGATAAGGTTGCTGAGAGTCGCATCAGTGTTAAGTAGTTCAAGGAAACGAAGAACTCTTTCCGGATTCTTTGATGTTCTTGAAACAGCAAGCATCGAACCTGTTCCGGCTCCATTATCCTGCCATATATCCGATACTGTTGATTGGTCAAGTTCAAAATCAAACTTAGCGGAAGTTTCCTTGGCCTTACCTGGTTTTAAGAAGTCCACATAACAGAAAGTTTTTCCGTCCTTTAATCTCTGCTCAAAATCTGTAGCAGTCATAATGTCTTTCTTTACAAGACCTTCGTTATAAAGCTTATTAGCCCATTTGCATGCTTCAAGATATTCCGGAGTTTCTACAAGATTTACAACCTTGCCGTCATATTTATCTGTATCGTAGAAAATAACGGCTGTTCCTGCGATTTCCTCGTACTTCATAAGAGCTTCAGGTGTTCTGTCACTGCCCCAGTCAATCGGATATTGCATATTTGGTTCATTTTCCTTAATCATTTTAAGCACCGGTAACAGTTCGTCAAATGTCTTAATATTATCCATATTGATATTGTATTTTTCGGCAATATCTTTGCGATATGTCCAGCCTCTTGAATCTGCCATTTCCTTATATGTCGGTATCGCATAAAGCTTGCCGTCCACTCTTGCATTGTCTGCTATTTCTCCAAGCTGCTCAATTGTCTTTGGAATATATGTGTCAATGTAATCATCAAGTGCAAGCCATGCACCGTTTCTCGCATTTGCCGTATAAGTAAGAACTCCGGGCGTTGTCCATGCAATATCAAAATATTCACCCGCCGCTATCATTGTGTTTAGCTGCTTGCTGTACTGATTTGATTCCAGTCTGTGCATTTTCAGTGTAGCGTTAATTTTATCCTTAAGATAATCATTAACAGCAGCCTCTACGGAAGCAACATCCTCCTGTGGCATACCCTGCATATACCAGTTGATTTCATATGTATCCTCCGGTACAACATTAGGATCTTCACCGCCTGTTGCAACCTTGTTTCCTCCGCCACAGCCTGTAAGCACACCTCCAAGCATTAGCATGGCCAATAATGCCGCAATTTTCTTTCTCATAATTTTATCTCCTTTCTTTTTTGATAACGGTTCAGACGTTTCGTCCTTTCCCATTATCAGAACATTTTATATTGGTCTTTCTTTATGTTTAACATTATACACCATAGTATTTCAAATATAAATAGCGATAAACTTTAAAATGTGCATATTTTTTTAATAAAATTTATATCATTTCCTACTTGAAATAATATAAAAATATGTTAAAATGTTATATAGTTTAATATAAAGATAAGATAGGATGGAGAATTATGAATGTAAAGTTGTTAATTTGTGACGATGAGAAGATAATACGTGAAGGACTTGCTTCACTGGATTGGAATACCAGAGGTATTGAGGTAGTAGGAACAGCAAAAAATGGTGAGGTAGCATTTGAGCTTTTTCAGAAAATGCTTCCCGATATTGTTATATCAGATATAAAAATGCCAACAAAAGACGGCATATGGCTTTCAGAACAAATTCATAAAATTTCGCCTAATACAAAAATTATATTTCTTACAGGATACAATGATTTTGAATATGCACAAAGTGCTATTAATAACGGCGTATGTCAATATCTTTTAAAACCGATAGATGAATTTGAACTTTATAAAATAGTTGACAAATTAACAAAAGAAATACACCTTGAGCAACAAAAAGCAGAAAAAGAAATTGAATTACGCAAAACGCTTAGAAATAGCCGTTATTTTCTATTGAATTATTTATTTAATCGTGCACAATACGGTATTCTTGATTTTGAACTATTTGAGATATCTAAAAAAACTGCGGCAATGACGACATTTGTAATACGTCTTGATACAGACAGTACCAACTACGGAATGAATTTTATGATTTTTGAGGCACTAATCGAACATCTTCCTAAAACAATAAACTTTATTCCCTTTTTTAGTAATTCGGACCTCGTATTTATTTGCTGCTTTAACGAACCGGAAGGAGAATCCGAGCAAAAACTTTTCTCTTGTTGTGAGAATTTGGGAGACTTTATTGATACTGAATTTAACGTTAATTATAATATAGGAATAGGTATCTTTACTTCGGAAATATCCGAACTTGAGGCAAGCTATACCTCTGCATTGCAAGCACTCGATTACAGTGACAGACTTGGACAAGGAAACATTATTTATATTAATGATATTGAACCAAAATCACAGCTTTCGGCATATCAGTCAAAACTGATAGAAACCTACATAAAAGCACTTAAAAACAACGACGAAAAGCAAAGCAAAAAAAGCGTCAAGGAGCTTTTCGACGTTATGGAACGTTCTGATATGAATCTTTATAATCAGCAGCGACGCTGTATGTCACTTATTCTTTCAATTTCAGATGCACTCTATGATATTGACTGCGATCCAACAATCCTCTTTAAAAATACGGATGCGTGGTCATTAATCAGAAAAACTCAATCTCCTGCAGAACTTAAAACCTTTGTTGAAAATATTACAGATGTTATAATATCATATATTGAAAGTGTTCAAAAACAAAAGGCTGCAAATATAATAACTCAAGTAAAGGCTCTGGTCGAAAAAAATTATGCAAGGGATGCCTCGCTTGAAACGGTTGCTTCGCAAGTGTTTATTTCACCTTGCTATTTAAGCGTTATATTTAAAAAGGAAACTAATATAACTTTCAAAAATTATCTCATACAGACAAGAATTGAAAAGGCCAAAGAACTTCTTGAAAAAACTGATTTAAAAATATATGATATTGCCGAAAAAGTAGGATACAACAACACCCGCTATTTCAGTGAGTTATTTCAGCGTATCTGTGGTAAAACTCCATCGCAGTATAGAGCGAGTCACAATCCATCTATGCCTCAAGACATATAGGGAAAACACCAACTACGTTCAATGTCATTAATTTAAGGCAAACAAAAAGAATTAAGTTTAGAAATATACTTGAATGTAAAATAATTAAAAAAGTGCTTTACTGAGGTGAACTCGAATCAGTGGTGTGGTCAAACTATTTTATTATGATAATCCAAGACTGTAACCACAATCACTATTTAAGTATCCGTACAACTTTTAACTTAAATTCATAACTATATTTTGCCACAAAAAACCGACTTCCAAAAGTTAG
Organism: Hominilimicola fabiformis; assembly: GCF_020687385.1. Taxonomy (NCBI): domain Bacteria; kingdom Bacillati; phylum Bacillota; class Clostridia; order Eubacteriales; family Oscillospiraceae; genus Hominilimicola; species Hominilimicola fabiformis. The sequence goes on along the minus strand of NZ_JAJEQM010000009.1, from coordinate 29,327 downwards.
ATTTGTGGTCTAACTTTTTGGAAATCGGTTCAATACCTACATGTTTCCAAACCATTTTCTCATTTTGTGCCAAGCAATATCATATTAACTAATGACATTGCGGCTATGGTGGTTTTCCTGTTAAATATCACATTAGTTTATTCTTATTGCATCAAATCCTCAAATATTTTTCCTGTATTCATTGACGTTTCTTCATTATTAAAGAATTTAATAAGTGCTTCCTCCAGCTTTTTTAGATTCTCTCCATTAATACTTACTGTTGCAAAAGAGCTTGAATTTTGTACACTTTGCTTTATTCCCTTCACATGTGGATTTGCATCTAATATCATTTCATCGTCATAAAGTTCTCTTATTATCGGGATAAGCGATGTATCTCTTGATAGTCTTCTCTGCTGCTCTTTTCCATTCATAAAATCAAGAAACCTTATTGCTGCCTCTTGATTTTTTGAATTTGAGTTTATTGCAAGGGCATAACTTCTTACAAATTGATTTTTATTAGGCAGACTTGCTACCATTATATTTCCCTTAACTGCCGAAGTATCACCATTAAGCTTTTTCCATAAAGAGCTGTTTCCCATCAACATCGCTGCACTGCCAATTTTAAAGGCGGCTATTGTATCAGTGTAATTTTCAATATCTTTGTATTCTTCAATAAATTCCTTATATAGATTAAGCGTTTCTGCATAGCTTATGCCCATCGCCTCTTTTATTTCTATAATATTATACATCATATCTTGAATATCTGAGGTAGTAAGTCCCAGTTTAATAGGTAGTCCGAAATCGGAATTACGGCAAAGATTTATAATTCCGTCCCATGTTTCAGGAACGTTATGAATCTTATCGCTCCTATAAAATATAACATCAGTATCCATTCCCACAGGCATAGCATAAAAAGAATCATTAACAGAAAATCTTTCCTGTGCGTCAATTATATATCTGCTATTATCTAATAAAATCTCTCCATCAAGAGCCTTTATGTATTTCTGCTCAGCAAACTCCTTAGTCCACTCATCATTAATCCAGTATATATCGATTGAACTGTCTTTACCACTTAACGCCGAAACATATAGCTGATGCCTCTTTTCTGTTGAAGTGGGTGCATCAATAAATTTTACTTGAATATCTGGGTTTGCTTCATTAAATTCAGCTATATTTTGCGTGAAATCTGAGATATAGTTTGGTTTTATTACTTTTAAAACAGTAACAGCCTGTGCGGATTCCACTGTTTTCTCCACTGTGCATCCTGAACACATTGATAACATCACAGAAGCAAGCAAAAACAAAATAAGTAATTTTTTCATTAAAAACACTTCCTTTATAAGTCTTGCTAATAATATTATACCCTAAATACTTTATTTAGTAAATAGCGGAAAACTTTAAATAGTGCATATTTTTTTGTATTACTCTGCCAAATATTTTTATGACTTGAAATTTAATATGGTTATGGTATAATTATATCATAGAAGTGTTTTTATATATACCAATTTAACTTTATAATGATAAAACGGATTAGCTATATCCATAAAAATTCATAAACTTTATATTTTCAGTATTTTGCAATGGCTATTATATTATAAAAAGGAGGTGTTTGTCATGTCTGAAAAGTTCAATAATATGTCATTTCGTACAAAATTGTTGCTTTCATATATTGCGGTTATTATATTATGTATCATTATTTTTGGTTTAACCGTATTTTCGAGCATTTCAAGAAGATTTGAAAATGAAACAACTGACAATAACGCACAGATAACAGGCCTCGCTGTCAATAATATGACAAATACCATGAATAATATTGAGCAAATTCTGTATAGTGTTCAAGCCAATTCGACAATTGAAAAAATGCTGACTGCGTCCAATCCTCCGTCTCCTTATGAAGAAATTGCCGCCATAGAACAAGAACTTTCAAAAATAGACCCCTTAAAAGCAACAGTATCACGTCTTAGTCTATATATTGAAAACCGTACATCATACCCATCTCCGTTTGATTCGAATGTGACCGCTTCCGTTTATTCCAAAAATGAGGTATGGTATAAAAACACAAAGGAACTGAACGGAAGCACATACTGGTGCGTTATGGATTCCTCTGATGCCAATGGCTTGTTGTGCGTTGCTCGTGCGTTTATAGATACGAGAACCCATAAAATACTCGGAATAATCCGTGCAGATGTTAATCTTTCGCAATTTACAAATGATATTGCACATATAAGTATGAACAATACAGGTAAGCTTTTTTTGGTATATGAAAATCACATAATAAACACGTGGAATGATAGCTACATAAACAACTTTGTAAACGAAAATGAATTTTTTAAAGCAATAAGTGCTGATTCCGATAAGCCTCAGCTTGTTCAGATAAACAAAGAAAAACATATTATAAACCATAGCCGGCTCAAGGACAGCTCTCTTATCCTTGTACGTGCTTCAAAACTTGATGATTTTAACAGTGATATACATATAATCGAAAAATCAATGATAACTACAGGAATTATAGCATTACTTGTCGCTCTAATATTCATTTTTATTTTTACACGTTGGCTTACAGCTCCTATAACAAAGCTTATAAAGCATATGGAACGCTTTGAAAATAACTATGAGCGTATACCGATAGAAATAACCTCTCATGACGAGATGGGCAAACTGGGTGAGTCCTACAACTCTATGCTCAACACCATAGATTCTCTCATAACCGATGTTGAAGATTTATATAAAAAACAAAAGATATTTGAACTTAAGGCTTTGCAAGCTCAAATTAACCCTCACTTTTTATACAATACCCTTGACTCAATTCATTGGATGGCACGTGCTCATCATGCACCGGATATAAGTAAAATGGTGTCCGCATTGGGAACTTTTTTCCGCCATTCTCTTAATAAAGGCAACGAATATACTACAATAGAAAACGAATTAAATCAAATATCAAGCTATGTATCTATACAAAAGATACGCTTTGAGGATAAATTTGACGTTGTATATGACATTGACGAAAATCTTCTGCACTGTACAATCGTAAAATTAACAATTCAGCCTCTTGTTGAAAATTCTATCATCCATGGTTTTGATGAAATTGAAGAAGGCGGTATGATAACAATACGCGTCTATTCTGAAGATGATTATATATTTATTGAGGTAGCAGACAATGGCTGCGGCACTGATACAGATGAGTTAAATAAAGCCGTTACTCGTGAATTGGACTACAGCGAACCAATCGAAAAATACGGGCTTACAAATGTAAATCTGAGAATTCAGCTATATTTTGATAAAACCTGTGGCTTATCGTTTAAAACCAATGAAACAGGTGGTGTAACAGCCACAATTAAAATAAAACGAAAAGAACACGAATATAAAACTATTGATTTATAATTTTGTATATGAGGAGCAACTGCAATGCACATACCGAAAATAATAACAGAGCATATAGCTCAATATTGCGATAAGCTGAACACTTATCCAAGAATTCGCAGCATGTATGAAGCATGTTATTTGAGCACATTAAAAACGGCTCTTGAACTGTGCGAGGACAACACATATTTTGTTCTTACGGGCGATATTCCTGCCATGTGGCTTCGTGATAGCGCTGCGCAGATTACGCATTATGTACCACTTTCGCATGACGGAGAGGTGTCAAAGATAATAGAGGGCGTCATACGGCGTCAGCTTATGTACATACAGATTGATCCTTATGCAAACGCTTTTAATCGTATTCCTGACAGAAATGGTCACACTGAAGATATTCCCACAAATAATCCGTGGGTATTCGAGCGAAAATACGAGGTTGACTCATTGTGTTATCCTATACGCATCTTATATCTCTATTGGAAGCATTCCGGCAATACTGAAATTATCAAGCAGGAGCTTGAGGCGACTGTAAAAACTATATTAACTGTTTGGAAAAACGAACAGCACCATTATGAAAAGTCGCTTTATAGTTTTTCACGTCCTAACGGAACCGTACAAGACAGGCTTTCCGATAAGCCTCTTGCCTATACAGGCATGACATGGTCAGGTTTTCGTCCGAGTGACGACTGCTGTTCTTTTGGGTATCTTACTGCGTCAAATATGTTTGCTGCTGTAGTTCTCGGATATATGGCTGAGATGTTAAATGACGTGTGCAAAAATAAAAGTCTTTCTGATGAATGTATTGTACTTAAATCGGAGATTGACAGAGGTATAAAGGAGTTCGCGGTCTGTAATCACAAAAAACACGGAGAAATATATGCTTGTGAAACGGACGGACTGGGTAATTATTCCCTTTTTGACGACGCAAACATTCCAAGTCTGCTTTCTATTCCCTATATAGGCTACGAAAGCCGAGACTGTGAGATATACAAAAATACACGTAAATTCATATTGAGCTGTGATAATCCGTACTATTATGAGGGCAGCGCAGCTGAAGGCATAGGCTCACCTCATACGCCCACCGGATACATATGGCATCTTTCGCTTATTATGCAAGCGTTGACATCAGATAATGCTTCTGAGATACGCTCCATACTTAACACTCTATCATCTACAAATGATAACACAAATCATATGCACGAGAGTTTTTGCGCCGACAATCCATCTCTATATACGCGACCATGGTTTACATGGCCTGATTCTCTCTTTGCTGAACTGGTGGAAAACTGTATTGATAATGAAATTATTTAATATGAAAAATACAATGGGCGGTCATACACAACTGACCGCCCATTGTATTTATATAAAAGCACCCTGTTTTTTAAGTTCTTTTCTTAACTCAATCACATCTACATCCTGCACATTTATATCCTTTACAGCGCATATTCCGGCAGCGACACCACCGCCATGACCTACCGCTCCTGCAATCGGCGATACACGTATTGCCGCCTGCGCCTCAAAGCTTGCACTTATACAACGTCCGACTGTAATCAGGTTTTTTACATTATCAGAAATGAGCGAACGGTACGGAATATGATATATATCCCCATATTCCAGCGAAAGCTTTGTTTTTTCATACATTGCGGCGTCATTCCCCTCTGGAGCGTGAATATCTATCGGATAGCCACCGCAGGCAATAGTATCGTCAAAATCTCTGCAAGATACAATGTCATCAGCCGTAAGAGTATAACTACCTTTTAGCTGGCGCGAACCTCGTATCCCTATAAACGGACCGGTAAATTCAAGTTCTGCATTTTCAAATCCCTGCACCTCTGTTTTAAGCAGTTCAAACACTTCCCAAGCCTGTTTTCTTCCGAGAATTTCAGCTCGGGTTAAATCCTCCGGAACGGTAGGATCCGCGTTGATAACACGCGTAGTATTCACAATAAACTCGCCCATTCTGTCTGTTTCAAAAAACAAAATGTCTTCCCGCTGAAATGAAATCTTGCCTGTTTCCTGCGCTTTTCCTAATGTGTTTACATAACCGCCTATAGATAGTCTCGGCGCATGAGTAACTTTACTTAAATCGCCTTCAAGACGAGGAAATTCATCGTTATTATTCATTATATATTTTTTGACGCGTTCAGTATCAACATTAATAACCTTAAAATTCATCGTCATAGGTTGACATTTGCCGTCACCTTCACGTCCCTTGTTCGGTTCAAGCCCTGCAAGAAACGCTATGTCGCAATCTCCGCTTGCATCAACAAATATTTTAGCCTCTATACGTCTTTTACCGCTTTTCCCGCACACCTCAACGCTATTTATTCTGCCGTTTATGTATTCAATATCGCAAACCATGCTATGATAGAGAAGCGTAACACTGGTTTCTGTCATCATAGTCTCCAGCTCTCGTTTCATTCCCTCAGCCGAGAACGGAGTAACTGTATAAGTATAGCCTGTAGTGTCAAAAATATGTCCCGGCGATAGTCCTTTAGCCTTCAGTCTTTCTATAAGTTCATCCGTTATGCCCTGTACCGCCTGAACATCACCGGCATGAAAAGTCATCATAGGTCCCGTACCACACGCCGTAAGGGTACCTCCCAAAAAACCGTACCTCTCAATCAATATAACATTTGCTCCATATCTTGCTGCCGCGATTGCCGCTATACAGCCGGATATTCCACCGCCGACTACCGCAACATCATACATTTTTAACACCTCCGAATTTTATATGCTGTTCCTCACCTTTCGCTACATTCATATTAATCTCCATGCATATATATGGAACAAGCTGTATTACATTTATACGTTCACTCTTGGTCATCACACTTTGGGCGCTGTAGTCAAGCTCTATGTAAAGTCTATCATGATTATGAGTTATATCAGCCACCGAAAGCTCAAGTTCCTCGCCGTTCTGTGCTGTCATTACAACACAGCGCTTATCACAGCTCACTCCACCCGCGCTGTGAGTCTTATCCTTTAAAAACACAATGCCTGTTATACCATTCTTTTTCACGCACTGTATTGAGTCGGAATTTTCTATTACTCTTATTCCGCTTTTTCTGTAGTAATCTTTTATTTCCTCTTCATTGCATTTAGGAATAACTATATACTCGTAAGAGCCGTCTTTTGCCTTTTTCCCATGCTTAATCCACATTGTAAGGTACATACCCTTATAGCTCTTACCGTCTGTTTTTATGCTCATATTATTCCAGTCTCCGGTACGTATCTCTCGCAGAATATTTACCTCCTGTTCCTCCGGAAAATAATATCCAACATCATGGCTGCCGTCAAGGTATGCTCCTTTTATGAGATAACCCTCACTTTCTTCGCTTCCGTGTACCGTAAATCTCGAATTATCCGTTACAAGTCGGTTTTCGATTATTGTCTCAGTTTCGTTTTCGTCTGTGCTGTTTATACCGTTTCCAAGGCAAACCACTTCCTTATCAAAGAAAAACCACGCTTTATTTGCTGTCAGACTGTTTTCGTCTGAAATAAGCTCCATCGCACATACGCCATTTTCTCCTATCCCGCATCCGCCCGTAAAATCACCCGAGGCATTGATGTTCGGTTTTACTGCTGACCCGCGTAAAACAGTCGTGCCAGGCAAACGCTGTAAATCTATTGTCTGCCAGAAAAAATCCGATTGCGGCTCATTCTTTTTATATGTATATAGCATACCGTCCGAGGTATGATAAGCATTATGATTTTCATCGTTTATTGACTCAAATGCTGCCGTGCGTTCTGAGTGCATAGCAAGACCGATTGTATAACCGTTTCCGTGCTTTACGGCTCTGTCCATACTATTAAATGCCATAAAATACGGTTTGATTTCTTTAGGTTCTATATTGTCATCTTCTTGCAAGCCTTCCGCAAGCTCCACCGCAAATAACGAAGCATATTCAAAAAAGCTGTCCGTAAGGTGAGTTTTAATCACACTTCTAAGTATATCAAATTCGGATAACTCCGTTAATATAAGCATTGCCGAGAGTATGCGTGAACAGGCAAAATCACTTTGCTCATAATAACGCGAGATTTCTCTGCCACGAACCATGTCCATAGTTCTGCCGTTATATATAAAAGGAAGATAGGATTTTTCAACCCAAGTATTAATTATATCTGTATTTTTGATTTCAAATTCCGTATCTTTGAAAGTATAGAGCATCGGCGCAAGCTCCTGTATAAGCGAGCGTCCATATCCACAATTATACGGTATATTATCATGCTGAATAAATGAACCGTCTTTATAAAAACCGTCACCGCTGTCTGTTATAACCACTACGTCCTGTATGCCAGATATGGCGTACTTTATACTGTCGCTGTCTGAAAGTAATATTCCGCGAACGGCAAAAATAACCGACTCCCAAAGCCTGTTAGCACCGGTAAGCTTTATCCTATCATTAAAATGTCTTTCCGCTGCCATATATCGTTTGAGCTGCGACTTGTCCGCATAATCATACATCAAGGTGAAAATACTGTTAAGGCTAAGAGGTATACCGATTTCCCAGTACCACCAGTTACCTTGCGGCGCAATAGTGTCATTATATACTTTCTCCAAGGCATTTAGCGCATTAAATATTTTATTTTTTATATTTTCATCATGATAGAATCGCGAGTTATTCTGAGAAAATGATGTGGAAATGTCAAGTATTCCCTTCAGCGTTGCATTTACAATTCCCGGCTCGTTTGATGTGATTGCCTTTTCTATGCGCGTATCAAGCTGTGCAAGCCTTTGTTCTGTACGTTCATCTGATCGTAGTATACAATCAGCCGTTCTTTTGCCGCTGTGTCCTCTACCGCATAAAACCTCCGAATATCGTTTTCTTAGTATGTTAAAATCCGTCATAATCCTTCCTCCCGTTTTTATATGTATCAATAATACCACATCTGTTTGTGTATATTAAACGGGATAATCTTTAATTAATGCGTTAAATTTTTTATATTTCAATTTAAAAGGACGCTTTAAAATAGAGCGTCCCTTTAAATTTTATAACAGTTCCCATTCTTTTATTCATTCTCTTTTTATAGGCTCATCTCTTGCCTAATCAATATACACGTTTTAAAACAACTGATTTAGCCAATCAACTGACAGACTCAACCACGGATACTCTCTTTCAAACTTTCGTTTGGACCATATTAACTCATCACTCACCCTTGACAAACCATGCTCGCCTTTCTCAAATATATGTAATTCAAACGGTACTCCAACCCTCCTCAAGCCAGCTGCATACATCAGTGTATTTTCAACAGGAACACATATATCCTCATATGTATGCCATAAAAACGTTGGTGGAATTATATCCGTAATACGCCTCTCAAGCGACAGACTGCTCCATAGATGATTTGACTCGTCATCTGTACCTGTAAGATTTTTAAATGAATCTTTATGAGCAAATTCACCCGATGTTATTACCGGATAACTTAAAATTTGAGCATTTGGCTTATGCATTGCTAACTCAATCTCGTGCTCGCTGAATATTTCAGAATCATTCCACAAGGCACTTAGTGATGCTGCAAGATGTCCACCGGCAGAAAATCCGCATACAATTACCTTATCCGTATCTATATTCCATTTTTCTGCATTTTCTCTAAGCATGGCAACTGCATTAGCTGCATTTTGTATAGGAAGCGGATGTGTGTGCGGTTCAACACAATAATACACTACTGCCGCATGGAATCCTGCTGCGTTATATGCCATAGCAATACGCTCTGCCTCACGCTCAGATACCATTCCATATCCACCTCCGGGAAATATCACAACTATTGGACGTTTCTTACCGTCCAGAATATACGTTTCCATATACGGCATAAATCCATATTCTGTCGCTTCTTTCAACAAGTTAAATTTCTTATTAAACATAACATTCACTCCGTCTTAATTTTTGTCAGTTAAACGAGCATATCCTATCACAGAATATGCCCGATATGCTCATCTTAATTCAATGTAAATACTTTATTAAATAATGGTTTCATATCATTTTTCCATATAAAGACCTTCACCTTACTCTTATTTACGCAAGTAAATGGAATAATTACACTGTCTGAAATTTCATCTGATTTTATCGAAAGCAATGTACCATTCTCATTATATTCTGCAACATAAACCATGCCTTCTTCTGTTATATTGGTAAATATAGCATTAACATTTCCATTTTTATCATCATACGTTATATTCACTGTCGGTTCTGTAGGCTCATCCTTTGCTGCCGCATTAATTGTCACACTCATAACTTCACTGGCAAAGGATTCATCTGCAACTGCCGCCACACGAACAACGTAAGACCCCGGTGCAAGATTTGTGATTTCCGTGCCTGCACACTGCGTCCATGTGAATGTAGGTTCTGACAATGATTTATATTCCATTGTAGTGTCAACACCTGTGATTTTGCCGTCATTGCCTTGATAAGTCTGTTCTTCAACCGCTGCTACATTTGGTGCGGATGAACGTTTAGGAATAGAAAGTTCAAACGCTTCACTGTTGCTTGTTTTTATGCCATCACCTTTTTTTACGATTTTTAGGGTATGACCGAAATATGTGTTGTCAATGTCGATATCCTCTGTTACATTATCTTTATCCGTCGCTACGCCATCATCTATTTTTATTATATAGTCACAGCCTTCCGTAAAGCCTGTTAGCTTTTCGTTTACATAGTTAATCGAGATTGTAGGCTGCGTTTCCGGCATTGCATCATACGCAATAATTGTAACCGAATATTCTGCACTCTTAAACTGCCTTTCGGCTTCCTCGTCTGCACTTACAGCTTTATAACGGATTTTATATGTGGTTCCAGGCTCAATATCACCTATATCATCTCCATCGCCCGTAGTCCAATTAATACCATTATTCGTACTATATTCCATAGTGTCTGCGATACCTGCAATAGTACCTTTGCCGCCAATCACACTCGGTTGTGTTACTATGATTTCCGATTTTGTCGGTGCTGCAGGACGTGCCTTAACTATTAGAGTCTGTGCTTCACTCGCAACCGTTGTCACATTATTACCCTTCTTTACTATCGAAAGCGTTATCTGTTCATTTGTTATATAATTAGCTAATGATAACTTGTTATCTGTTAATGTAACATCTAAACCATTAATTGTATATGTTCCATCCTCAACAAAGTTTATAAGTTCCTCTGTTGTATAATCAATTGCGATTTCAGGCGTCATTTCCTTTTCAGCTATAAACGTTTCAACTGTAATTGTTGTCTCCTCACTTGCAAAGTCTGTATCTGTTGCAGCTTTGCGGACATTGTATTCGCCTGCATCAACCTCAACTGTATCAACCAACTGCGTACTACTCCATTCATCTGTTCTCTTGAGTTTGTACTGCATGCCATTCATACCTGTGAGTTTGCCTTTGCCGCCTATTTCCGTAGCATTTACACCTTGAACGGTTGTAGGTGCCTTAGGACGTGCTTTAACTGTCAACTGTTGCACGTCACTGTCGGTATATGTTTCGGTATTGCGTGCTTTTTTTACAATTTCAATAGACAATAATTCGCCGGCATAACCAATTTTTTCATCATCAAGTGATATTGTTGTTACATTGTCATCAAGTGTTATATCTTGAGTTATACCTTCACCGACCTTTATAGTATACGGCTCCTGCACCGTAAAACCTGTCAGTGTTTCGTTTATGTAGTCAATGCTGATTTGCGGGGTATTTTCCTTTGTTTTTGAAGGTTGCGGAGCAACATACTCTCCAACCTCCACTTCGGTACATATGCTTGCAAATCTCTTAAATTCACCATCTACAATCGCCTTTATACGTACAATATATGTCTTTCCCGCCGTCACTTCTGTTTCAGTTACGGTACAATCATGCCATGTGTCCTCGTTATTATCTTTCTCCTTGTACTGCATATCTGCAGTAGTACCGGTGATTTTGCCATTACCATTTTCCGCAGTCGGTTTTATACCTGTCAAACCGGTAGGTTGTGCAGCACGCGAACCTAATGTGATAGTTTGTACTGTACTGTCAACATGATTTGCGTCACTCGCTTTTCTTACAATGCTGATTGTCTTATTGATATATTTTTCCGCAATGGCAAGTTTGCCATCTGTCGGAGCTATTTTTTCTGCCACATCTGTGTCGACCGTAATTGTGTATGACGCACCATCTATAAAGCCCTCAAGCAATTCATCATTATAATTAACCGTAATTTTAGGTGTATCTTCCTTTATAGCTGAAAACGGTGGTACTGTTATTATTGTCGTTTCTGTACCAACAAATGAGGTTGCTGTAGCCTTTATGCGTACAATATAGCTTCCCGAATCAACCGGTGTTTCGACATCTGAACAATCCGCCCACGTTCCACCGTCCGCTGTCTTGTACTCCATAGCTGTTGTTGTGCCTGTCAGTTTGCCTTGACCGCCGTTTGTTGTCGGTGCAACACCTGTTATATTAGGAATTGACGGACGAGCGGGAATTGTAACACTTACAACCTCGCTTGCATAATTGTCTTCATCTGACGGAATATGGAATTTAACAACTTTTTCAGTTGAACCATCCCAACTATCAAATGCTGTTACTGACATATTTGTGTCGGTGCAATTTGTCCACTCTGTTTCGTCGTATGTGCTATACTGCATAGATGTAGTAGTATTAATTGTTTCCGTATTGAAATCAATCTTAACCTCTCCTATTTCTTTACGTGCCGGAGCTGTAAATGTCTTGACTACGCTCTTAAACATTTTATTTTCACCTGTTGTTACTGCGGATTTATATAGATAAATCTTTTCTGATGGTGCTACTGTTACTGTTTCTCCTTTTCCATCCGTTGTAATAGTTGTATAATCTGCACTTGTTGTACCATATTTATAACCGGTTGGAATTGTAATCTTTTCCGTTGCGTTATCGATTTTTATGTCATCAGACATAATCGAACGTGCGGGAACGGTAAGCAACTGAGCTTCACTGTCTATATAATTATCTGCATTACGTGCTTTCTTTATAATCGTAAACGACTGCATATCCCCCGCATATCCGATTTTTTCATCATCAAGCGATATTGTCGTCACGCCCTCGCCAAGCGTTATATCTTTAGCATTACCTTCACCCACCTTTATCGTATACGGTTCCTGTGACTCAAAGCCGGTAAGTGTTTCATTTATATAATCAATGCTTATCTGTGGAGTTGCTTCCTGTATTTTTGCCGGTGGTATAATTTCCTCCTCCGAATATGATACTTCTGTTACTTTAACGTTATCTATATACGTCGCATTTTCAATATTATTTGAAGCTGTATGATAGAATCGCAAGTCTGTTATTCCTTCCTTTAAAGTGTCAAAGGCTCCTTTACATGTATCAAATGAACTTCCTTCTTTTACAAAACTCACATTATCTTGAAGCATTGTTCCATCTAGCCATACTGAAAATATTCCTGTGTTTGGATGAAGTTCAAGTTTTATATGGTGCCATTGGTTATTCTTTATAGACATTGCTTGTTCATAGCACCAGTTTCCTCCCGTATTAGTAATAGCTGTTCTGAGTGACGACGCGGTGAAATATGTAAGCCATAGTTCATTTCCTTCCTTTGTTTTAGCATACATACCTCTTGATGCACCAATCGCATCATCAGCACTTTCAAACATCGTGTCGTATTCTATTGTTAATGTTTTCTGCGGATTATCTGCCTTACTTATAGGAATAGTTGCATTAGCCGTTGCCTTATTGCCGGTGGCAGACAACTTCAACGACTTTGTTGTTTCTCCTGTAGGTATTGCCGACGTTACCGTCGTTGTTGTCCCATTAACGTCATTCGTTGCCTTTGCCAGCATATCATCGCCGTTGTTATACTCAACAGATGATGGACTTTCTGTATATCCCTTCACATAATCATATCTTGTCGGTCTTATAATATTATAAGTTGGATAGTCAACACAGGTAAGACTGTTAATGTTATCATTGTCTGTTGCAATTGCATAAACACTGTGCACACCCGATGTAACATCAGGTGTAAATACCCATTTACCGTCGTCACGTTGTTTAGCATCACCCGCCTTGATTTCTCCCTCGTCAATATATACCTCAACTTTACTGACAACACCATCTGTGTCATAAGCACTTATTACAATGTCGTCGCCTGACTGCTCTACTTTTGATATATACGGTGCATAATTATAGAACTCTGTCGTTGACAACTCTTTATTTACAGCTTTAGAAGCATATTTCTCTGTCAAATCAGTCATAAACGGTGCTATAGGTCTGCCTGCAGCATTAAATGTATTAATCACGGCTGGGGTGTCAGTTTGTGCTTCAACTAAATCCTTTGCAATACCCGGAGTATCTGACCATGCATACTTAACCTGTGGATTTGTTATATCTGTTACATCTATTTCTATAGTATCGCCGTTAATTGTCGGTGTAACATCTTTGTATATTCCGTCATCATCTTTAAGTTCAAAGCCCAACGGCACACCTCCATCATCGGTTGAAAGAGAGCCGTATGTATTCTTGAAATGAAGAATAAGTTTATCGCCACTGCGTTCCATATAATCAAAAGATGGGCTTTCAACATTTGATTGTGTATTGTTAATAAAATCTTCTATATAAGCAACTGCTCTGTCAGCAATAGGTCCTTTATCATTTGGGTGAACATTATTTGTAGTTCCTGTATCATTGCTCACAACTGTTTTTACGTTATCCATTCTTTGTGATACATTCCATTGTCCCGCTCTTACTCCGGTGCCAATGCGTATTGTCGAATAAATTTTTGCAAAATTCGCAGTAGGAAGTTGAACGACTACAAATGGTAAGTCCTCATCATTAAATGTTTTTCTCCAGTTGTTAATAAGCGAAGTCAATGCTTGCTCATACACTGTGCCGCTTTCAAAGGTAGTATTTGCCTCTCCTTGATACCATACAACAGCAGATGCTTTCAAATTCTTTAGCGGCAGAAGTCTTTGTGTATATAGTCCGCCTTTTGAGCTTGCTCCCGCCATCATTCTCTTTGCTTGTGAATCCCAATTTACTGAATATGTCGGAATCCACTGCATTATTGACGACCCACCCAAACTTGAACTTATAAGACCTATAGGAACATCAGAATCTTTTTTTATCATCCTCTTACCTATCAAGAATCCAAGTGCAGAAAATTGCTTTGAATTTTCCATAGTAGCAACCTTCCACTCTGAAATCTCGTCAAATGAATTCATATATCTCACGTCTTCGTAAGCTTCACTTAATTCTTCGTTCATCAACGTTGGAAAAGTCTCAAGGCGATTAAACATATTTGATTGTCCCGTACAGAATATAACATCACCGACAGCCACATTATCGAGAGTAATCATGTTATCACCGCTTGATACTGTCATAGTTGCTGATTTTACAGCTTCCATAGCAGGAAGGGTTATCTCCCATAAACCATGTTCTATTGTTGTTTGCTCATCAGCCCCATTAAAATTTACTGAAACCGTATTCCCCGATTTTCCTGTACCTGTAATAGTAATAGGTTCTTTTCTCTGGAGTACCATGTTTGAGGAGTACACCTCATCCAAAGTTAACTCCGGTTCAAGAGTAGGCGTTGGGGTTGGGCTTGCCGTTGGGGTTGGCGTTGGTGTCACATCCGGATTGATTGTTGTGGTTGGCGTTGGTGTTGTATCCGGCTCTGTTTCGCCACCTCCATCACTGTCTATATTCACATCAAATGAGTCAATAGACCACTGTATTTTCTTAGTGACTTGAGTTTTATCCTCACTTAAATCTCCACAGCCTATATATAAATATACGTATCCATCCTTTGATGCCGTAATTCCGTTAGGCAGGGAATACTTCATATTTGATTTGTTTGTTGACCAGTTTTTTATATTACTTTCATCTGTATGCTTTTCAAGTTCCTCTTTTACCAAATCCTGCGAGTGTGATGTAAGTGTTATTTCGCTATCAGAAACAAAAAGACAATATTCCAATTCCATTGTTGCAGTATCAAGATATGTAAAATTAATATCGACATTAATCTTGTCGCCGGTATTTACTTGTGCCAACTTAAACATTGTCGCTCTTGGTGTATTGTTTGCTTGTATATAATAAGTGACACTTTCTTTACTGCTTACAGTATTTTTTAATATTTTACTATTACTTTTGTCTGAACTTGGCAGTGTATACGCTGATACTCCGTCCGCTTCCGCTTCTACTGTAGTTGTAGTAGCCGCAAATGCCGTCAAACCGATAGATGCACATATCATCGTCACAGCTAACATCAATGAAATAATTTTTTTCATTTTTTTCCCCTCTTTCCGTTTTTATATACTTTTACTCATAATAACTATATCTTGTTATTAATCTTACCACGGGAATTTTTTTATTAAAATGCGGTAAACTTTAAGCTGTGCGGTTAAATTTATTAAAACCAACCATGTTTTTCGGTACAAAAGTCATATAAATCGTAAAATATGCTGTTAAAAGCTTGACTTGCCATAACATTATCCATAACCCTATTGACGCAAAAAAACAGTGCCATTAGAGTTGGTTTTCAAACCAACCTAACGACACTGTTTTATTATAAAGTATAAATAATTTCTTCTAAAATTTAATCGCTATATCATTCCAAAATGCTTGAGTGCGTATTCTATGCCATTATCGAGCAAATCTTTTGTCACAAAAGATGCCGACTTTTTAAGTTCGTCACTGCCATTACCCATAACGATACTGTTAGGCACCGCATTAAGCATAGGCAAATCATTCATACTGTCGCCTATTGCATATGCACTGTTAATCGGAATATTATGATATTCAAGGACTTTTTCAATTCCCGTTCCCTTTGAAAATCCTTTTACGGTCATTTCACAAAAGCCGTCACCACGCACAATAAAATCAAAATCTTTTTCAATTTCTCTTTTAAATCGTTCTATATCGCTTTTTTCATCATACCAAGCCAAGAATTTATCAAAAGCAAAATCATTGTCACTTACATCGGGTGACAAATCTTTACCCTGCATTTCAAAACGTCTTTTCAGCTTTACAAAACCGTCTAAATTTCTGCTACGTTTATCACAATAAAACGACTTAGAATGTTCATACATCGGCGTCATATTACATTCATACACAAGATTTGCGACATTTCTGCAAAGCTTCGTCGGCAATGTATGCTGATATATCACTTTACCGCCACATTCTATATACATTCCGCAACCGCAGACATATCCATCAAAGCCTATATCTCTTATTCTTTGCTCAACATTCATAACGGTTCTGCCTGTATCGACATACATCAAATGTCCGTTTTCCTGTGCCTTATGTATTGCATTCACCGCACTGTCTGGTATTATATATGCCTCGTCATCGGATATAAGTGTGCCGTCCAAATCAAAAAATACTATCATAAAAATCACTCCAATAAGTATATTATATATGCTGCAAAAAGATTTTTCAAGTCGGACATACTTAATTTATATCGCAAGCATTGCCGAACCTATAATTCCCGCATCGTTGAAAAGCTGAGCCATAACAACCTTTTTCTCCTCTGCCGCAATATTTGTTCCGCCAAGGTCTATTCCTATATAATACATTATTTTGCAATTCCTACGGTCATTATCTCATACGTTTTTGCCTCAATATTGAAATAGCCGTTATCACTGTCAATTTCCTTAATCTTCTTTTCTATAATATTACTGATGTAAAGATTATCGATAACATCACTCTTTTGAATTGTCAACGTTGTAGGTTTATCGCTTACATTTACCCAACGAAGTATTATATCTTCGCCGTTGCCTTTTTGCTTGATACCCGTAAGCGTCAAGCCGTCACCTTGCCAATTAATCATAGAATAATCAAGCGGCATTGCTCCGTTATGACAATCTGTAGCGGCGGTTATAATATCTGTTTTGAACTGATAGCACTCCTCATAAGCTCCGCTTGAAATCAAATCACCCTTAAACGGTACAATTTCAATTTCCGTTTCGCTTATACCCAAGCATTGAGCCTTAGGAGTCGGTAACACGCCCCAATCGCCCATTTCACCGACTGCACGAAGAATTGTAACTGCGATTGTATTATCTAAATCCGGTAACATTTCATATTCGTACAAGCCTATATTTGCGACTGCTATACCCTTTTCACCGTCATCAATGCTCACAAATCCCTGCTCGTGTTCACACCCACTCGGATTATTCCAACCTGCATTATGACGATTATTTCTTGTAACAACCTCAAACACAGAATCAGCCTTATGTACATCTGAATTTATACCTGTCGGCACCATAATTCGAACTCTATGGTCTTTTACTTCATTATCAAATCTCGTTTTGATTTTTACACCCTTACCGTTTTTGTCAAGTGAAACAAATGTTTCTATCTTCATTTCAACGGTATCATTACTTCTTCCGCCAACTCTTTCTTTAAAGAATACCATATGACGTTTTTCGTCCTCGAAATTATCATCGCCCGACTTCGGAACTGTAATTGTGTTTGTGATTTTATACATTGCTCTGTACGGCTCATCTTCCGCAAGTTCAATCTTCGCAACCGTATCTTGCGTTGTTATCGCCTTACTTCCCTCAGGCATTTTATACATATATTCATTGCCCAAGTCACCTGTTTCTTCATAATAAGCGACACCTTTATATGTTCTGCCGCTTGCTTTGTCTGTTACATTAAGCGAACCGTTCTTGTTTATTTCTACACGAATTGCATCGTTTTCCATACAATTTTCACCGCTGACAAGTGTATCTGTTACTTTTTCTGCGTCCCCCTCAACAAGAGCATATGTTTTATATCCGACAGCGGATATATTTTCAGCTTCAAATGTTACACGAACACGTCTTGCCATGTACGGTTGTCTGAACTTATCCTTAGGCAAATCGTAGCCGAATCTAACTCCCAAATCTTCGATTTTAAACGGTATTGAATTTCCGGCTGAATCTATAAGCTTATAGTTTGGCACATTTATTTCGTCTAAATCATACGCACATTTTTTAAGCCAGCCCGATTTACGAGTTACGTCAATTTCCACCGACACAACTGATGTGCGTTTTCTGCCTGTCGTGTTAAACACAACAAACGGAAGTGCATTTTTATACTTTTCGTATTCCTTTGTATTAATCTTATCTGCAATATATCTTGTTCCCTCTGATACAAGATAGTCCGCAACTTGCTTACTCTTATTAAAACGTGTTGCCATTTCGTCTTGTACCTCATCTACACTGCAACAACAGATACTGTCGTGAGGGTGATTTTGCATAAGTTTCTTCCATGAATATTCAAGTTCGTCCGACGGATAATTTTGTCCCAAAACAGATGATAAAACTCTGACAGGCTCTGCACCGTTTTCAAGTGCCGATTCACATTTTCTGTTCATCTGCTTTAAGTAAATGTGTGATGACGCACAATTAATAAGCGTTGACCAACCGTCTGTGTCCTGACTTGTAAGTTCGCCTTTGACAACCGCCAAATCATTTGGCACTTTCTCTTTAATTGCCTTAATATAATCAGGGAAATTTGAATGTTTAAAATTAATGTCGGGATAAAGTTCCGACGCAACTTCTATTGCCTTCCCCAAATCCGCTTGTACTGGCTGATGGTCACAACCGTTCATCAACAAATATTCATCAGTTGACGCAAAAGTCGCAACTTTTTTCAATCTGTCGTCCCAATATTCTTTTGCACTTTTCTTGTCTGTCGGAACTTCGTTGCCGTTATTATACCAATTTGCAAACAGAATACCGAAAATCTTCGTACCGTCAGGAGATTCCCACATCATTTCCGAATACGGAGATTCATAGTTTCCGTTTTCTTGAATTTCGTTATCAAATCCGACAGGGCGTACACCACGTCCGAATGTCACTGTATCCATTCCCGCTTGTTTTAAAATTTGAGGCATTTGTCCCGCATTACCGAATGCGTCCGGGAAATATCCCATTTTGCACATAGCGCCGTACTTTTCAGCTTCTTTCATACCTACAAGCAAATTTCTGATATTCGCCTCACCGCTCGTATAAAATTCGTCTTGCAAGATATACCAAGGACCGATTATAAATTTACCCTCCTTGATATACTTAATAAGTTTTTCTTTATTTTCCAGTCTTATTTCAAGATAATCGTCAAGCACAATAGTCTGACCGTCAAGGAAAAAGCTTTTGAATGAATCGTCCTTTTCAAAAACCTCCATACATTTATCTATCAATTCAACAAGTCGCATTCTGTGTTGTTCAAACGGAAGATACCACTCTCTGTCCCAATGAGAGTGTGATATTATATGTACATTTTTGCTCATTTGAAATTCCTTCTTATACCATATAATAAATTTGGGTTTGATATATTTGTTATATATTATATCGCTATTATATATCAAAATCAATACCCAAGTAAAATTTCGTTGCACCTGTTGCACTATTATTACCGTCATAAAGTTCAACCTTTGATGTTGCAATAGATTGATTATCACGAATATGTTTTATTTGAATACCGTTAGTGCTTCCCTCCAATATAAACACCATTGCGTTTTACAAAGATTTGTACCACGAGTATAGAACTACTCTGCACTGTCTCATTTGTATACGAATAGACTTCTTTATGATATATTTTAACTTCAAATTATCTCCGTCCATTCCAATTATATATCAATTTTTTATTTGTTATGTATAATTATATTACACAATATATCAAAGTTCAGTATTTTTCTGTTTTTACATAATCTAAAATTTAATTTTAACAAAAAAAATAAACCGTTAGATTGTTTCAAACGGTCTATTTTTAAAATTCAATTGCGAACAGCAATTTTAACAGGCACAATGTATTTAATTCCGGGCATTTCGCCGTTTATTTCTCTAAGAACGGTTTCACCTGCTTTCACACCCAGTTCAAAGAAGTTTTGCTCCACGGTTATTATCTTGTTTCCGCCATCCATTTCGTCAAGCTCGCTTATATTATCAAAACCCATTATGCACATTTCATTTGGAACCGATATATCAAGTGCCTTACAACAATTATATACTTGAATTGCCACCCAATCGTTTTGGCACAAAACACAAGAAATTCCTTGTTCATGCATACGATTTACAATCGTTTTCAAATAATTTTCAACGTCGCCGTATTGTTGTCTTTCTTCTTCAGTCAGCATTTCGTACTTGTCGTCAATGTTCGCATATACATAATCAAGATTAACTCCTAAACCTTTTTCTTCAAGTGCCGCCGCATATCCCATATATCTATCCCTTATTGATATAGTTTCATTCACACGACCTCTGCAAAAAAATCCAATCTTTTTATGTCCATGCTCTAATGCATATTCGCAAAGTGCTTTTCCGCCGCCGCTGTTATCCGACACAATATAACTCATAGGCATATTTTCTATATAATTATCAATAAGCACAAGAGGAATTTTTTTAACTAAAAACTGATTATACACTTCAAAATTTCTGCCACCACGTACAGGATAACATATAACGCCGTCTATCCCCTGTTCCAAAAGTGAACGAAGTATTTTCTCCTCGTTTTCCACACTTCTGTTTGCATTATATATACTGACAAAGCAATTTTCCTTATTGAGCACACTATTAATTCCGTCAAAGCATTTGAACATATTACCAAGCTTTATATCAAACGGCATAACCAATGCCACAAGAGATATATCTCTGTTTTTTTTGTGTATCGTAACTGCGGCATTGTCTTCCTTGTTCTTGCCAAGAATACTCATCGCATTTTTTGAAACAAAACTACCGCTGCCTCGTTTTCTGTTAATCAATCCGTCATGTTCAAGCTCCTCAAGTGCTCTGATTGCGGTTATACGACTCACACCGTATTCCTTAGTAATTCTGTCCTCTGTGACAAACGGTGCGTCGTATTCAAAATCTCCCGACTTTATACGCTCTTTTAATTTATCCATAATTTGTTTGTACAATGGTTTTTTATCTGACATTAACGTTATTCCTCCAAGAACAATATATCTTAATTCATTTTCTTTCTTATATTTAATATATCACTTTTCGAGTGACTTGTCAAACAATATATCAATTAAAACAAACAATTTGTTTCTCTCTCTATTTACGATTTAATAAATATTTTCTTTATACTAACAAGATTTTTATGCAGTATTTATTCATACTTTAACACACCGCAAGCCGTATACAAATTCATATACCGGCTTACATTTAAAGAATTTATAGTAACTATGATTCAAAAAGATTGATTACAGTATTTCGACAAATGCAACTAACGGTACTATATCACCGAGCTAAACATTTATAGCAATTGTACTATTATTTTTTAGCAAGTATAATTTAATATATTAAATTAACAAACCAAAAAACGCTTGTTTTATCAAGGGAAACAAGCATTTTTCTTTATTTTTATAAATAACTGTTGACATTTAGAATAATTAGCTGTATAATAGATATATTAAATAAATCAATCGTACATTTAATCGTTATAATTTAATATATCAAATAATTAATAGAAATACAAAATGAGTACAGTTTATAATAAAAAATATTTTACAGATTTGCTTGAAAAGCTTGTGCTTCCTTTAAAAGAGCATTATTCCGAAGAATGTGCCAATCTTTATCTTGGACATACCGGAGCCGCTTTCGAAGATCGTACAATTCCTATGCAGGGCTTTTCAAGAGTTTTATGGGGACTTGTTCCTTTATGGGCAGGCGGCGAAAATATTGAAGATTTTTCGGAAATATACACCAAAGGTTTAAGTGCCGGAACAAACCCAAACTCAAAAGAATACTGGGGCGGATTTAGAAATTACGACCAAAAGTTCGTTGAAATTGCCGCTATAGCTTACGGCTTGCTTTTAGCTCCCGACAAGCTATGGGAACCGCTTGACGATAGTGCAAAAAAGAATCTTGCGGACTTCTTGCTTTTAAGCAATTCATACGAAGTATCGGATAACAACTGGCGTCTGTTCCCCGTACTTGTAAACCTTGCTCTAAAGAGTTTATCACAGCCTTACGACCAACATTTAATCGATTTTGGTTTGGAAAGACTTGATTCATATTATCTCGGCAACGGTTGGTATAAAGACGGCGTTACGGAACAACGTGATTATTATATTCCATTCGCTTTGCATTTCTACAGCTTAATATACGCCAAAGTATGCGAAAAAAGCGACCCCGAAAGAAGTGCATTATACAAAGAACGTGCCGCAGAATTTGCAAAACAATATATCTATTGGTTTGACGACAAAGGTCGTGCATTGGTATACGGACGTTCACTTACATACAGATTTGCACAAGCGGCATTCTGGAGTGCGTGTATATATGCCGATGTACCCGTGTTCAGTCACGGAATTATCAAGGGCATAATCGTAAGACACTTTGAAGAATGGTTTTCTCATCCGATAACCGATAACGGCGGTGTTCTTACAATAGGTTACAGATACACTAATTTACATATGTCAGAAAGCTACAATTCTCCGGGTTCACCATACTGGAGTTTGAAAGCATTTATATTGCTTGCACTTCCGGGAAATCATCCGTTTTGGCAAGCAGAACCGTTACCGTTCCCGCTATTCGACCAATACCAAACAGTATTGCAGTCGGAGGCTTAGCTGATAATTCAGCATAGCGGTAATGCAGTAACCGCTCTCACACCGGGTAGGTTACATTACATCAATCATGTTCATGTGTCAGAGAAATACTGCAAATTTGCATACAGTTCGGAATTTGGTTTCAGTGTTCCACGCTCAAACAAATTCTTCAATCAATCAGGTGCAGACAGTACTCTCTCATTTGAAATAGACGGCTACATTTTCACTCGCAGACTCTCCCTAAAAATATCTGTGAAAGAAAATTCTCTTTTCTCTCTCTGGTCTCCTTTCAAAGGTATCAAAGTCGAAACTACTCTCATCCCTATTGAAGGGGGACATATTCGCCGTCATAAAGTCACAAGTGATTATGATTGCATAGCTCGTGACGCAGGTTTTTCAGTATCATGCGTTGACGGTGCAGAATGTACATCATTTGAAAGCAACGGGGTTGTTACAGTTAAAAACAACTTCTCTTTCTGCTCTGTTGAAAGCACAACGGGTGGTACTCCCGAAGTGGTATCGTTCCACCCGAATACAAGCCTTGTATATCAAAAAACGGCTACACCGTTTGTCTCATACAAGATAAAAAAAGGCATAACAGAGTTGGAAACAATCGTAAAATATTAATTAGTTTACCCTATCCATAAATTTTACATCACAAAACCACCTCATCCATTGTTTGAGGTGGTTTTTGTGTATTTGCAAAAATATCGTCCTCAAGAATACTCTGGCAATAATCATATCATAATCTTTTGATTACTCATTTTGCAAAACACAAGTTTCGATGAATTTGTATTACCGCAATGGAATACCATAACTGAATTAATAATTATATAAAATAAAAAAACAATGCCGTTAGTTTGGTTTTACCCACCCTAACGGCACTGTTTTAGTATCAAGTGTAAATCATTTCTTCCAATTCCTCAAGTGTGTATCCGTCGTTGTACAATTTCTGTATCACTTCCGGATCCTCGCCGTACATTGCGGCAACTGTCTTTATGTCTTCGAGATATTCTTCCGCATAATAATCTTCATACCCGGTATCAATATAACAATCGCAACCGTAATCGTACCAATGTCTACCGTATGACTCGGTATAATTAAAATGACCCCTTTCACGTTTGCCGTTACTTTTGATTTTCAGAATATCGCCCTCATTGAGAACTATATGTTCATACTTGCCATTCTCCAAATCTTGAAACAATTCAGAATCAACCAACGCTTTCCAAAGTATTTGTTTTGTTGATGCGAACACATACACACCCTCATCTTTAAAGTGAATTAATGAAATCGGGCTATCACCTTTTACGAGGTAAAGGTTATTATGATTATCAAGTATATTAAAGCTAAAACTTCCCTCTATACTTTCAGCCATGAATTTGATTGTCTTAAAATTAAGTGCATTTTTATATTTCAGCAGCTGTACTGCAACAAATGAATCTGTTTCGATTTTACTCTTAAAGTTATACTTTTTCTGAAGTTCCTTATCATTGAACAGTACGCCATTATGAGCAAGTGCAAACTGACAGTTCTTCACCCTCTCGCTCCAAGGGTGATTGTTATAGTTCTTGCTCTTGTCCCCTTGCGTACTGTGTCTTGTGTGACCTATTACGGCATTAACGAATTTCGGAATATTCGGATTAAACTTATATGCACTTACCGCACTTTTGTTTATCTTCATATTACCTAAAATTGAATATGCAACACCGGTTGCGTCTGTGCCACGTTCTGCACTTTCCATGCTGAGCAAATCCACAAGCTCGTTCATATCCTTTAGCTTATCTTTGTAACTAAGCACTCCATATATTCCGCACATTATATTTCCACCTCATTTCTTATCGGTTCATTTACATACAATCTTTTTTCTTTCAAATAATTAATCAGTTCTTGTTTGTCGTCTGCTATTCCCTTTACGAAATCAAGCCATGTAAGACTCTGCATAAATTCGTCGGACAAAGAAATAGCAACCTTACAGATTTCATCTACCATCTGTAAGGTTGCTATAAATGTACTGTACTTTAAAGTACCTCTGAATATTCGCATTTCTATCGTCGCTTCATTTTCAAGATTGACCGCCGCATATCGTCCCATATGTGAGTTCTTTGCATGCTTTAACGTTTCTTTCGGATTGATTATTCCGCCACCGTAACGTCTTGCCCAATGCTCTACTTGTGATTCCGTTCTTCGACTGAATGTTAAGATTTCATTCCAAAACTTCTCATAAAAGTAGAGAATCTTCGCTATTGTTGCCTCTTGTTCTTCGTAATTTGCTCCGAGTGCATTTCGGCTTATATGTACATGAAGTCCGCAAGTTCCGGCTTGGTGACTTAAATATCCTTTTGCTACCGCTTTGTTAAGAATCGCTCTCCAAGGCATTTGATTAATGTGATAGTCAAGTGTCATTGGGTGAGTTACGCACTCAAAACCATCATCAAGTGAACCGTCATGTTTAATGTACATATGTTCTTTTTGAGCATTTGCAATGTCAAGTAATTTACTTGCACAAAATTCATTTTCACCGCCGTCATCAAGTTCAAGTTCCACGCCTAAATATCTCGGACCGTCTCCATAAAATATCGGCTCTGGTTTGTAGTAATAGTCGTGAATTATCTCATCCATATCAAAACAATTTCGACAATATGGGTGGTCGTGATATTCTTCATCTTCATGATAACAAGCGTCATCATAATGAATTACCGCATCACATCTTTCACATCTAACATAATCTTCATCATAGCAAGTTTGGCACAAGTCACCATCTGCCGAATCATCATTCCAATGTCTGTCGCCGCAATCACGGCAAATAAATGTTTCACGTCTTAAACAATCTTCACACAAATACGATTCATCAAAATATGTTAGTTCTGATACGTCATGTTCTTCGTGACATATGTCACAAGTGTATTTTTCCTCTTTCATCTTTCGTCCTCCTCTTAATACTCCTCTGCTTTCAGCATCGTCGAATGTGTTTTATCGTCAATCACATAAACTTTGCCCACAAAAATAGGAGCACCTTGTAATTTAATAAGATACTCCATTTTATACTCCGGCATTTCTTGTGAATGCACGATTTTCTGCATACCGTCATACTCTGACAGTTCAAATACTTGAAAGTAATCCTTTGATTCAACTTCCATTGTATCAACCATATTCCACATCATACATTGTAATACAATAGGGACTTCCTCAATTACTCCGCAAGTACAAAATCGTTCGTTTTGGAACATATAAATTTCACCTCCGTGTATTTTATTACACAGAGATATTATATATTTTTAATGTATGACTTTACGTTTTTCACTTCAACATATCAGCATAGGTTACAAGAGATACATTTCCGAGTTCATTCGCCTTATCAATACAGCCTTTTGTGAACCCGGACCTAGAGAACAAAAACAAATGCACATTAATATATGAAAACAGCTTACTGCGTTTTATCAATGTTTCAAGCACACCAAGATCAACTTTTTCATTAGTCCATTTACATTCACCGAATAAAGCCGTCTGTTTGTCCTGTTCGCCCATTATATCAATTTCTGTCTGTTTCTTTTCAATAGGATCGTTTCCCCACCAACGCCCAAGTTCCGAAAACTCAACCGGTGAATTACCGTCAAGAAGCAGTTTCCAAAGATACTGTTTACAAATTTCCTCAAACACAGCACCCATATATTCCGAAAGTTGCGGTTCGATACGTCTATACACAATATCAGCCGCACCGCGCATTATAACAGAATTATTATTAGGAACAAATCTATACCAAAATCTGAACATATTATCTTCTATTGAATATATAGATTTTCGAGATGTTTTCTCACCATACGGAGTTTCCTTTTTTACAATCCCCAAATTTATCAAACTCTTAAGATAATTCGCACAAATATTACTGTCCTCACCGACTTTATTTGAAATGTCCGACATTCTCGACGCACCGACCGCAATAGCGGTTATAATCGCAGTATATATAGCCGGCTCTCTCACTTCTTGCTTTAATAAATTTGTCGGCTCTTCATATAGGAAGGAAATCGGATTCAGATAAGTATTTTTTATATTATCTTCAATGCTTAATCTATCATCTATTTGTAACAAATACTGAGGTGTTCCGCCCACAATACCATACGCAAGTGCTTTGTCTTCGTCCGAAAAATTCTTAAAACATCTGCATGTTTCTTCAAAACTAAAAGGTTGTATTTTCATTTGTGCGGTTCTTCTGCCATAAAGCGGTGATTTATATGCCAACACTTCATCCTCCATATACGACATTGACGAACCGCATAAAATAAGCATTAGCTGTGAAGTGTCCTTATATTTATCTATAAGCAGTTGTAAAGTTGATGCCAAACTTTTTGATGAACGTGCTACATACGGATATTCATCTATTGCAAGTATCAGTCGTTTCTTTTCAGCAAGCTTAAACACATACTCAAGTGCAGCTTGAAATGACAGAAATGACGTTTCCGCCTCAATGCCGCTACTGTATTCAATGATGCTTTTACTGAAATTTTCAAGATTTTGTTTTTCGTTACTTTCAACACCCATAAAGTAAATCGCTTCTTTATTATCTATAAAGTGATTTATAAGTGCTGTCTTTCCGACACGTCTGCGCCCATATATAACGGCAAATTCAAATTTATTTGATTCGTATAATCTGTCCAATGCCGCTACTTCACGTTCTCTTCCAATAAACATGCTCTCTCACTTCCGTTCTTTTTGTTTAAATCAGTATATCACAATTCATAACTTTAGTCAATTACGTTTTACTCATTTATACTTGAGTAATTTTTATCTTAGTAAAATTCAATTATTCACTTATACATTATCTACACGAATAATCGAAGGGAGGTTTCCGGTATGATACGAACGATACTAAAAGGAATTAAAAAAGTATTGCTTATGCTTTGGTAAGGAGGTGTTTTTAATGGGTAAATGGATACTGATTTCTCTGTTGCCGATTACTGCTCTGATGTATCTATTCGGCAGAAAAGAATAACGTTATAGGGCTTGATTCTGTCAAGCCCTATCTGTATTCATAAATTCCAACAAGTCTTCTTTTTTTATTCTCCAACGATTCCCCACTTTGAATCCCTTTATAGTTCCGTTATGCAATAACTTTAATAATGTATTGCGACCGATATATAAATACTCCACAGCTTCCGCAAATGTTAATATTGCCGGAAGTTCATTTTCATTATAGTACATTAAAAATCATCCTCTCATTAAGATTCTTAAATCACTGTTGGCTCAAAATAAATTGTTACAAACTATCTTAACTACAATTCAAATCTCTGTTTATCACAGTGTAAACCACTCCAAATCTGTCTATATAGTCATATAAAATAGAATAAATGTAGAATTTTATTTTCCTTTAAAACATTAAGTTAAGCGAAGAATATTAGTGCAGATAAAGGAATTTAAAGATTTCCATTCGTATACGATTTTTCGCAAATAATTTTTTTAGGAGGGAGATACTTATTATGACATCTCATACATTTGAATGTACATATCAATTGACTGGTAGTGAATTTGCTACCTTACATGAAGAACTGAAGAAATTCGGTAGTTACTATTTTGAAAATAGGCCTAAAATGGCATATGAAAACAAAAAGACAGATAAAATAACAAAATATGTCTGTACTATATTATCACAGCATGGTATTATAATTTATATTACACTAAGAGAAACGACACCATCAACATTTGTACCCATGCTAATTTATAGAATAAATCCTACACGAATGATTGAGGGAAACAAAGACAATTATGTGGACGTATTTCATTGCAACAATGCGTTAGATATTCCACAAATAGCAAATCGACTTTTAAATACAATATCGCCGAATTTGCCTAATATTGAGATATGCTCTCTATCTCGCTTTGACTATTGCGTCAACATAAAACTTGAAAGTCAACAACAGGTGACGGATTCAATAAAACTAATAAATCAAGCATTTGATCCAACTTCGGGTTATACGCAGAAAATAATGTTCCATACAAAATCGTATAAACCAAAATACCCAAAAACAGAAGCGACCTTTTTAAAATCCAAAAGAGTTGAAATCAGTTTCTACAATAAAAGACTGCAACTGCAACAAGAGGATTTGAAAGATGAATGGCACGAAGATATACTTAGAGCTGAATTCAGATGTTTCAAGTCTTATCTTAACGACCTATATAAGAGATTTGATATAAATAACATCACTGATTTTTTTGAAAAATCTATCGAAATTGGGAACTACGTCATAGCATATCAGCTAAAGAAATTAAAACTTGATGTTATGTTTCGTTCGTCAAAATCCATTGAAAGTATTATAAAAAATGGAACTTTTAAAGCTAAAACCAAGTTGGACATGCTACTGCTCGTCGAATGGGTTTCAAGTCATAAATCATTAAAACGAGTAATCGATACATGTAGCAAAAGCACTGTAAATAAAAAATTACTGAGTGTGTGAGATTATTTCTGTAAATTAATTTTTCTATGATAAAATACTTAGTTTTATTTGGGCAGATAAGCAAAAT